>JAJPYW010000085.1 GCA_021204715.1 Prevotellaceae bacterium | reverse complement strand
GGATAACGCACAACGGAGGGGAATGTACGCACGGGAAACGGGAAAAGAAGGGAAATGGAGGGGAATGGAGGGGACAAAGGTGGCGGAAAGAAGAAAGGAAGGAAACGGGAAGGAAAAGCGGACAGGGAAAATATGGGCAACAGGAAGAGGAAGACAAGGGATGAGGGAAACTACGAAATAAAAGGACGAAAAGCGCAAGCAGGTCCCATTTACAGGCATACGTACCTACGCACATACATAAAAAGCGTTCCCGAGTATGGGCGGGAACGCTTTTATCCAGTTTAAAGAGTATGCGTATAGGTTTATTCATCTATAATTTGGGCATCTTCCACCTCTCCGGACTCTTTGGCCGTAGTAATGGCAGTGGAGACCGGGTCGGGACGATGACGGATGAAAAGGAACCAGTGGAGCAACTCGGTGGCGGCATAAAGCAAGGCACCAATGCCGATAATAATCAAAGCGGTGGAACGCACGCCCGTGGGGTTGACCAACGTAAAGATACCTGCCAGCAGCAACAACGAAGGAATGACGTAGAAGCCCATGGGAATCTTAACCCAATGGCGGGCTACAGAGAGGGAAACGATTTGCTGTATGCCTGCCAACAACAAGATAAATCCCAAGGCCAACGTGAGCAAATGGGCAAAGAAACCGGGCATGATGAGCAACCACAAGCCCAAGAGAAAGCTGCCTACCCCTTCGAGAGGGAAACGGCCGCGTTTCCCGGCATCGCGTACGAAATAGCCTATCAAGCCGATGAGAGACGGCACCATGAAAACAATGCCGATGGTTATTACGATATATTCACTTGCCTGGTTGGGAAAGAGTACGAGTACCAAGCCGATAATCAATGCGGCTATTACACGCAAAAATGCATAATTCAACCTTTTCATATTCCGATATTTTTTGCGAAAGTAGTAAGAAAAAGAGAATAAAGCAAATGCTTTTTACTAAAAATAAGAGGTTGTGTCTTTCGACACAACCTCTATGCATATCGTTTTGACCACTTCTCCAAGTCTCCCCACAAGGAAGACTTAACCGGCCTTAGGCCTTTGAAGTGCGTCTTTTCGAAAATAATCGAGTTTAGCCCGCCCTTTTGTTATCTCCGCGGGGCAAACGGCTTTTATTTCTTGAAGAAGTCCTGAACCTTGTCGTTAGGTACCATCTGCTCGTCAAAGATATAAGCACCGGTCTTAGGCGACTTTACCATCTTGATGACCTTGGTATATGAACGTCCCTCTTTGCTCCCTTCGTGCAAACTTGCTACTGTTTTCTTTGCCATGGTTGATTCCTTTTAAAATGGGTGAAGTGATATAAATATAATAGGTATAGACCTACTTGATTTCCTTGTGTACGGTGACGCGCTTCAAGATAGGATTATACTTCTTCAACTCCAAGCGGTCGGGGGTATTCTTACGGTTCTTGGTAGTAATGTAACGGGAAGTACCCGGCATTCCACTGTTCTTGTGTTCCGTGCACTCCAAAATGACTTGTACCCTGTTTCCCTTTGCTTTCTTTGCCATAATTCTTTATCCTCCTACTACTACTTTAGCCCACTACTTTTATCGATTTCCAGTCGCAATATCCTTTGGCCACGGCGTCTTTCAAGGCAGCGTCGAGCCCTTTCTTGTTGATGGTGCGCAGGCCATTGGCACTGAGACGCAGGCTTATCCAGCACTCTTCCTCTACATAATAGAATTTCTTGTGAAACAAGTTCACATCAAAAGTTCTTTTGGTCCTTCGCCTTGAGTGTGATACATTGTTGCCCACCATGGCTTTCTTACCGGTAATTTGACAAATCTTTGACATTGCTATCTCTTGTTTATTATTTACTGTGTAATTATCCTCCACCCTGTCTAAGGATAGAAAAGGTTGTTTTTTCAAAACAGGGTGCAAAATAAGTACTTTTATCGCTACTAAACAAGTTTTTCTGAAAATAATTCACCGGCATCCTCTTTTTTTTCCTGCTTGCACAACTCGCCGTATATGAGACGAAGCACATTACCCACGGCTTTACGCACATTCTCTCCACGCCCTTCATCTCCTGTTTGCTTGTAAGTAACGATACCTGCGGGTGTAGCCACGGCCATCCAAATGGTGCCTGTCGGCGTCAAGTCTGTACCGCCGCCGGGACCGGCGATGCCCGAAGTAGCCACGGCGCAATCGGTTTTCAAAGTTTCCACCGCACCTTTAGCCATCTCGATGACGGTCTGGCGGCTTACGGCTCCGTACTTTTCCAATGTGTCGGGCGATACGTGCAGCAACGACTGCTTCACCTCGTTGGTATAGGCCACGACCGCCCCTTTGAAATAGCCGGAACTGCCGGGTACGGATGCAATCAAGGCGGCCACAGCTCCGCCGGTACAACTTTCGGCGGTAGAAAGCGTCAGGTGGCGGTGCTGCAAAAGCCGGCCGATTTCTTGTTCAAGTGTCATATTGCAGAATTATTTATATAGGTAGACTTGGATGTTTGACAAACGGTGAAATGGGAACTGTCCGCCATTTCCCTTGCATTAAATGGACACCCTTGAATAGGCGGGCGCCTCCATAGGACAGAACGCCTTGTCTTGATACTTGAAATAGCCGGTGATGGCTATCATGGCCGCGTTGTCGGTAGTGTAACCGAACTTGGGAATGTAAACGTTCCAACCGTAACGGCGGGCGTGGTCGTGGAAAGCGTTGCGCAAGCCGGTATTGGCCGAGACACCGCCCGCAAGCGCCACATCTTTCAAGTTATACTGCTTTACGGCCTTGCGCAGTTTGTCCATGAGGATATCCACCACGGTAGCCTCCAAAGAGGCGGCCAAGTCGGCTTGGTGATGTGCGATGAAATCGGGGCTTTCGTGCACACGGTCGCGCAAGAAATAGAGAAAAGATGTCTTGAGTCCGCTGAAGCTGTAGTCCAATCCGGGAATGTTCGGCTTGCTGAACGTAAAGGCTTTGGGATTGCCTTGACGCGCCAACTTGTCGATGACGGGGCCGCCGGGATAGCCCAATCCCATCACCTTTGAACACTTGTCGATGGATTCGCCGGCAGCGTCATCGATGGTTTGTCCCAATATCTCCATGTTGTTGTAAGCACGTACCAAGATAATTTGCGAGTTGCCGCCGGAGACGAGCAGGCAGAGGAACGGGAAGGACGGCCGTTTCGTCTCTTCAGCACCCTTTTCCTTGATGAAATGGGCAAGAACGTGTCCTGAGAGATGGTTCACGTCAATCATGGGAACACCTAACGCGGCCGCCATTCCTTTGGCGAAGGAGACACCCACCAACAACGAGCCGAGCAGTCCCGGACCACGTGTGAAGGCGATGGCGCTCACATCCTCTTTAGCGACGCCGGCTTGCCTCAAAGCCTCGTGCACCACGGGCACGATGTTCTGTTGGTGGGCGCGTGAAGCCAATTCGGGCACCACACCGCCGTAGGCTTCGTGCACCTTTTGACTGGCCACAACATTGGAAAGCAAGTAACCGTCGCACACAACGGCGGCGGCGGTGTCGTCGCACGAAGATTCTATACCCAATATGCAAATACTCATAACCGATTCTTTCGTAACGGACAGACGCGTAAAGCACGGCCTACCCTATTCATTAATTAACGTTTGGACGGTGCAAAAGTAGTGATAAATGTGCGACAGATAACGTAATAATCGCTATTTTTGTGCTTCAAACCAAAAAAACAGCCGTTTATCAAAACATTGAAACGAGTGGTCTATTGGGTGCTCGGCATAGCTTTCGGGCTATATGCGGGGACGGTTTTGTTGCTGAATGTGCCTTACGTCCAGCAACACTTTTCCTTGTGGATTGGCAAAGAACTGTCGGAGCTGTTGGGCAGCAGAGTATATGTGGGCCGGGTAGACATCGGCCTGCTGAACCGCATCATTGTGAACGACTTCCAAGTAGACGACCTCGAAGGCAATCCTTTGTTGCGCGTAGGCCATCTCTCGGCCAAGTTCGACCTGCTGCCGCTACTCAAAGGGAAAATATCCGTCGGCACCGTGCAATTCTTCAGTTTCCATGCCTCCTTGGAGCGGGAAACGCCCGACGCCACGCCCAATTTCCAGTTCGTGCTCGATGCGTTAGCCTCGAAAGACACGGTAAAAAAGGAGACAAACTTGGACTTACGCGTCAACTCGCTTTTGGTGCGCAGGGGGCGTGTGGAATATAACGTACATTCCGAAGCAGAGACGCCGGGACGCTTCAACCCCAACCATTTGGCACTTTCCAACATCTTGGCCAACGTTTCGCTCAAGGCGTTGCAAAGCGATTCCATCAACGCGGCCATCAAGCGCATGAGCATGGAAGAAGAACAGTCGGGCTTCGATTTGAGGCGGTTGACACTGCGCGTGGTAGGAAACGGCCAAGGCGCGCGCGTAGAGAACTTCGCCATAGGCATAGGTACCACCACCTTGCTCAAAATGGATACCATAAAGATAGCCTACGACAGCTTGGGAGCTTTGAATCACTTCGCCGACGAAGTGAACTTCACCTTCCACTTGTTGCCGTCAGAGGTAGCCTTACAAGACATATCACCCTTCATTCCCGCCTTTCGGAACTTTGCAGAACCTTTAGAGGTGGAAGTGGCGGCCCAAGGCTCGATGAACAACTTGGCATGCCACGAGTTGCGTATATCGGCCGGCAACCATTTCGCGCTTCTTGGAGACGTGTCGTTGCAAGAACTCTCCAACCCCGACAGAGCCGGCCTCGCAGGCAACCTTTCCCGACTCTACGCCGACACCGATGGAGTGGCATTTTGGATGCGCAACATGAATGGCGGAGAGACCGAAGTGCCGCCTGCCTTGCAACATTTGGGTACGGTAGCCTTTCACGGCACGGTGGCCGGACGGTTCAACGACTTGGTCACCTACGGAGTGGTACAGACCGACATCGGCTCGTTGCAGACAGACTTGAAACTGCGTTCCGACACCGGGCGCGGACTGTTCACGTACACGGGTGGCGTCAAGACGGAAGCGTTTGATTTAGGGCAACTTTCGGGCAACCCGAAGTTGGGCGGCGTCACATTCAACTTGGAAGTCAAAGGAAGCCATGCCGCAGGCCGGGAACCCCGGTTGGAGATGAAAGGCTTGGTGGCCTCATTGGAATACAACGAACACACCTACCGTGACATCACCTTGGATGGAGAGTACAAACAAGGCGGCTTCAACGGCACCATCGCCGTGGAAGACGAATACGGCACTTTCCGTTTGGACGGCGCCATCGACACGGCCGCGCGCACGCCCGTGTTCAACTTCACGGCCGGATTGTCACGTCTGCGTCCCCACGACCTCAACCTCACGGAAGGCTACGAAGGCGCCGAAGTGTCGGTGAGCCTACGGGCCGACTTTACCGGCGGTTCCATCGACGAGATGGAAGGAACCATCAACATTGACAGCCTCTATTATACCGACAGCGAGAAGCGCTACTTCTTGGACAACCTGCGCGTCACGGCCCGCCGATTAGAAGAGGGAGCGGGCAAAGAACTCACGGTGGAATCGGCCTTGTTGCGTGGAAGCATCCAAGGAGACTACTCCTACGCCACGCTGCCCGCCAGCGTCAGCACCCTGCTGCGCAGTTACCTGCCTTCGCTCATTCCGCCTGCCGGCAAGGAAGTGAAGCGGGAGAACGACTTCCACTTCGACCTGCACATCTACGATACAGAACTGTTGTCGGCCCTTACGCAGATACCGTTGAGAGTCTACACCCACTCCACTTTGAAAGGCTACTTCAACAGCCGGGTGCAACGCCTGCAAGTAGAAGGATACTTTCCCAAGTTTCGCTATGGAGACCGTCTTTTTGAATCGGGCATGTTGCGGTGCGCCACGGTAGACGGGAAGATACAGGCACAAGTGCGTTTCAACAACCGGAAAGAGGAAGGTTCGATGAACGTGGCCGTCACCGCCCAAGCGAAAGACGATGACTTGGCCGCCACGGTCGACTGGGGAAACAACAGCATGGAGACCTACAGCGGGCAGCTCTCGGCCGTTGCACACTTCCTGCGCGAAGGCAGCTTTGCAGAAGACCAGCCCGCACAACACAAGGCCAAGCGGCAGTTACCCCCGCTAAAGACCATGGTGGAAGTGCGGCGGACGGACATCATCCTGAACGACACGCTTTGGACGGTGCAGCCATCGGAAGTAGTCATCGACTCGGGGCGCGTGCACATAGACAACTTCTACTTCAGCAACGCCCAGCAGCACCACCTGCGCGTCAACGGCGTGCTCTCCGAGCAGATAGAAGACACCGTGTGGGTAGACTTGCAGCAAATCAACATAGGTTATGTATTCGACATCGCCGATTTGGGCGTGAACTTCCGAGGAGAAGCCACCGGCCCCGCCTATGCTTGCGGTGTGTTCAAGACACCCGTCATGGGCGCCGACCTCAAGGTACACGACTTCGGACTAAACAACGTCATCTTGGGCGAGGCGCAGATACACGGAGAGTGGCACAATGATGTGCAAGGCATCCTTCTCGACGCCGACATCCGGGAAGGAGAGATAGCCCGCAGCAAAGTCTACGGCTACGTCTACCCCTTGAAACCCACCAGTTCCCTCGACTTGCAAATCACCGCCGACAACACCTGCTTGGACTTCATACATTATTATATGACCGGCATCACCCCCGAATTCCACGGGCGCGCCACGGGCGACGTACACTTTTACGGCAAGTTCAAAGCCCTTACCATGGAAGGGAAGGTAGACAGCGAAGCCTCGTTGAAAGTGGCAGTGCTCAACACCACCTTCCTGCTGAAAGACTCCCTCCTGATAGAGCCCGGCGGAATCACATTCCAGAACAACCGCGTCTACGACACCGAGGGACACGAAGGACACATGAACGGCTACCTGCACTACAACCACTTCAAGAATTTGGAGTACCGCTTCCGCTTCGACGCGGACAACATGCTGCTCATGGACACGCAGGAGTCGTATGACATTCCCTTCTACGGCACCGTATACGGCACGGGCAATGTCACCATTGCCGGCAACCCCGCCGACGGCGTGAACATAGACGTAGCCATGACCACGGGCCGCAACACCACCTTCGTCTACATCAAGGAAGGAGTGGCCTCGGCGGTAGACAACCAGTTCATCCGCTTCGTAGACAAGACGCCGCGCCGCGTTTTGCCCGATGTCAAGGAAGAGACCGATGAAGAGACGGAAGCCCTGCGCTCCTTCATGCAGCAAGAGAGCGATACCGACATCCACCTGAACCTGCTTGTCGACGCCACGCCCGACGCCGTGATGCGCATCATCATGGACCCCTTGGCGGGCGACTACATCAGCGCGCGTGGAGAAGGAAACATCCGCACGGAGTTCTACAACAAAGGAGACGTGCGCATGTTCGGCAGCTACCGCATCAGTCAAGGCACTTATAAATTCAGCATCCAAGAAGTCATACGCAAAGATTTCACCATCAAAGAAGGAAGCAGCATCAGCTTCAACGGCGATCCTGCCGACGCCACGCTCGACATCACGGCCAGTTACCTCGTGCCTTCGGCTTCGCTGAACGACTTGGTGCCCAACGCCAGCAGCTATGTGGAGCAGACCAACGTGCGCGTGGACTGCATCATGTCGCTCTCCGGCCAGCTCACCTCGCCCGAAATATCGCTGAGCATCGACTTTCCCAACGAGCGCAGCGAAGAAGTGCAGGCGTTGGTGCGCAACTACATCCTCACGGACGAGCAGATGAACATGCAGATACTCTACCTGCTGGGCATCGGCAAGTTCTACAC
>JAJPYW010000025.1 GCA_021204715.1 Prevotellaceae bacterium | reverse complement strand
CACCGAGCCGGCGTGCATTGATACCACCATGACACAACGTTTGGGATTGAAAGTCGACGCCACAGCCTTCTTCCGCGACAACGAGTACGACACTTCCAAGCTCACCCAAGGCTACACACTGCCCGGCGTACGCATCCGTCCCGTATTGACTTACAACCCCATCGACCAAATACATTTGGAACTCGGCGCTTACGCTATCTTCTACAACGGCGCCAACAAATACCCCAACTACGCCTACCACGACATTGCCACATGGAAGGGCTCACAATACCAACGTGGGGCACACGCATTGCCCTTCTTCCGTGCCGAAGCAAGGTTCAAGAACCTCACGCTCGTCTTCGGTGACCTCTATGGCGCACAGAACCACCGGCTCATAGAGCCTATGTACAACCCCGAGCTGAACATCTCAGCCGACCCCGAGATGGGCTTCCAGCTGTTGCTCGACCGCCCCCACATCCACTTCGATGTCTGGTTGGACTGGCAAAGCTATATCTACGAGTTAGATTCCCACCAAGAAGCCTTCACCGTAGGTGCCAACGCCACCATCGCTTGGAATCCCGCCCATCCACGCCTGAAATTCACCACACCCGTGCAGTTGCTCATACAGCACCGGGGCGGCGAGCAAGACACCACCCAACTTGGCGTGCAGACGGTAGCCAACGCCTCCATCGGCCTGCGCATGGACTACGCCGCACGCCGCCGGGCCTTGACCAACGTACGTACCGAGGTAAACCTGCTTGGCAGCTACCAGCAGTCAGGCACCCTTTGGCCTTTTGACGGCGGTTTTGCCCTGCACGCCGCTCTTGGCATGACACTATGGGACAGTTTAGGGCTAAGACTTGGGTATGTAGGCGCACCCAAGCAGTTCGCCAACCTCTACGGCAACCCCTTCTTCAGCACTTTGGGCATGAAGGAAGAAGAAGTGCAGCTTCACGGCATCCACACCGCCTACCTGCGTGCCGACTATACATACGCCTTTACCGACGCCTACAAGATAGGCGCCGAATTCGAAGCCATCAGCGCCCACTCCAAGGGGCTGAACGAGTTTAATTTCAGCTTCGGCGTCTACATCCGCGTCACGCCAAGCTTCGTGCTGAAAAGTTTCAGGAAATAAGTCTACTACATAAAGGAAGCTTTATCATGCACTATTTACCTGTTTCTTACGTGCATCATTAAACTTCGGAAAGTACCCGTTTTTCTACAGCAACCCTTTGCTCGAGGGAAGCACCAAATGGTCGGGGTCGCGCCGCACAGCCATCTTCAACGCGCGGGCAAATGCCTTGAATATCCCTTCTATCTTGTGGTGGTTGTTCTCTCCTTTGGCGGTGATGTGCAGGTTCATGCGGGCGCTGTCGCTTAGGCTCTTGAAGAAATGTTGGAAGAGTTCGGTAGGTACATCGCCCACCCTTTCGCGCGTGAACTCCACTTCCCATACAAGCCAAGGGCGGCCGCCGAAGTCGAGCGCTACTTGGCACAGACAGTCGTCCATGGGCAACGTGTAACCATAGCGCTCGATGCCCCGCTTGTCGCCCAAGGCCTTCAACAAGGCCTCGCCCAACGTGAGGGCAATGTCTTCAACAGTGTGGTGTTCGTCCACGTACAAGTCGCCCTTGCAGCTGATGGTCAAGTCGGTGTTGCCATGACGGGCAATCTGCTCGAGTATATGGTCCAAGAAACCAAGCCCGCTATGGATGTCAGCCTTGCCTTCACCGTCCAAGTTGATAATAAGGTCGATGTCCGTCTCGCGCGTCACGCGGTGCACGTGCGCCGTGCGTGCACCGGTAGTGCACACCACCTCGCGCACACGTTCCCAGTCGGGTAGCAAGAAGTGGCAACCCAAGTTGGCGGCTAACTGACGGTCGCTGTCGCGGTCGCCTATGACATAGCTACCTGCCAAATCAAACTCCTCACCGTTCAGATAAGATTGCAACATCCCCAAGCCGGGTTTGCGTGTGGGCGCGCCGTCGGCAGGAAGCGAGCGGTCAATATGAATGGCGTCGAACGTCACCCCTTCGCCTTGCAGGATGTCGAGCATCAAGTTGTGCGTGGGCCAAAAGTCTTTCTCGGGATAGAGCGGCGTGCCCAAGCCGTCTTGGTTGCTCACCATTACAAACAGGTAATCGGTGTGGCGGCGTATGAAGGCAAGTGCCGTGATACATTCCGGCACAAAACTGAACTTCTCGTAAGAATCAATCTGTTCGTCGGCGGGTTCACGAAGGATGGTGCCGTCACGGTCAATAAACAATATCTGTTTCATGCCTCGTATTTTCTTAAAGCGTCCAATAATGCATCGTTCTCAAGAGGCGTGCCGATAGTAATACGCAGCGAGTCGGCGCAAAGCTCCACCCGCGAGCGGTCGCGCACCACGATGCCGCACGCTATCAAATAGTGGTATATCTTGGTTGCCTCACTCACCCGCGCAAGGAAGAAGTTGGCCTCCGTAGGGAACACCTCGCGGCACAAGGGCAGGCGGGCAAACGCCGCCATCAAGCGCGTGCGCTCGCTCAAAATCAACTGCACCCACTCCTTCACTTGCACTTCCTTTTGCAGAATGGCAAGTGCCTCTTTCTGCGTGGGCAGACTGATGTTATAGGGGTATTTCACGCGGTTCATGAGTTCGATGATTTCCTCGCTTGCAAACGCCATGCCAAGGCGGATGGCCGCCGACGCCCACGCCTTGCTCAACGTGTTCAGCACGATAAGGTTGGGATAGGCTTGTAAATCGAGCCTGTAAGGACGCACGGAAGAGAAGTCGCTGTAGGCCTCGTCCATCACTACAATGCCGGAGAACCGTGCCAAGAGTTTGTCTACTTCGACACGCTCCAACGTGTTGCCGGTTGGATTGTTGGGCGAGCAAAGAAAGATGACTTTGGTATGGTCGTCAGTAGCGGCGAGCACTCTTTCGGACTGTAAACTGAATCCCGCCCCGAGCGAGACAGGGCGGTATTCCACATTATTTATATGCGCGCATACCTCGTACATGCCGTAAGTGGGCGATATGGCCACCACGTTGTCCACACCCGGCTCGCAGAAAACGCGCAGCACCAAGTCGATGGCCTCGTCGCTGCCGTTGCCAAGGAAGGTACAGGCTTCGGGGATGCCTTTGATTTGTTCCACGGCTTGCTTCAACCGGTGTTGCAGCGGGTCGGGGTAGCGGTTCAGCGGCGGGTTGTACGGGCTTTCATTGGCATCGAGAAACACCGTGGCGTTGCCTGCGCTGTACTCCTGACGGGCGCAGCTGTAGGGCGACAAGTGCCATATATTGGGGCGGACAAGTGCTTGCAGGTTCATTATTCAAAGTACATTTATCATCTCTATTTATGCTTGTTCAAGGCTTTCTCGCCGCATCTTCATGGCCTGGCGGTGCGCATCGAGGGCTTCAGCCCGGGCCAATGTCTCCACCGCGCGCCCTATGCTTTGGATGCCTTGCGCCGTAATGTGCTGGAAGGTGACTTTGCGGCAGAAAGTGTCCAAGTTCACGCCGCTATAAGCCGTGGCATAACCGTTGGTGGGCAATGTATGGTTGGTACCGCTTGCGTAGTCGCCCGCACTCTCGGGTGTGAGGCTGCCCAAGAAGACGCTGCCTGCATTGATTACTTCCTTTGCCAGTTCCATGTAGTTGGCAGTCTCTATAATCAGATGTTCGGGAGCGTAAAGGTTGGCCATCTCCATCATCTCTTCATCGTTGTGCAGCACGATGATGCGGCTGTGCTGCAACGCTTGTGCGGCGATGTCGCGCCGGGGAAGGCGTGCCAACTGGCGCGCGGTCTCTTCTTCGACCAACGGAACAATCCCCGGTGTGGTGGTGAGGAGCAATACCTGCGAGTCCACCCCATGCTCGGCTTGCGAGAGCAGGTCGGCCGCCACGAAAGCGGGGTTCGACGAGCCGTCGGCCAATACCATCACCTCGCTGGGACCGGCAGGCATGTCGATGGCCACTTCAGCCGGCGATACCAATTGCTTGGCACAAGTTACGTATTGGTTGCCCGGACCCAATATTTTATAAACCTTGGGCACACTCCCCGTGCCGTAGGCCATGGCCGCGATGGCTTGCACGCCGCCTATCTTGTAGACGCGCTCCACGCCGGCTGTGCGTGCGGCTACCAACACGGCGGGGTGTACACGGCCGTCTTTCATGGGTGGCGTGCAGAGTATTATCTCCTTACAACCGGCTATCTTGGCGGGGGTGGCCAACATCAACACGGTGCTGAAGAGGGCAGCGGTACCGCCGGGAATATAGAGCCCCACTTTCTCGATAGGAATACTTTGTTGCCAGCACTCCACGCCGTCGGCCACCGTGCAGTGTTCGCCATGGAAGGCTTGCGCGCTATGGAAGGTGGCGATGTTGCGGTGGGCCAATTCAATGGCTTCGCGCAGCTCCGCGCTTACGGCAGCCTCGGCTTCGGCTATCTCTTCCGGCGTGACGGCAAACGAGGTCAAGTCTACATGGTCGAATTGCAGCTCGTAGCGGTGCAAGGCTTCGTCACCGTTCCGGCGCACATCGTCCAACACCGCACTCACTGTGGCGGTAAGGGCGGCGGCATCTTTGACAGGGCGCTTCAACAAGCCGCTCCACTGTGCTTTCTCGGGGTAGATATGGACGTTGAGCATCTGCTTAAAGTATCATTTTCTCGATGGGGACTACCAGAATGCCTTGGGCACCCAATTCTTTGAGCTTGCCAATGATGGTCCAAAAACTCTTCTCGTCAATCACGGTGTGCACGCTGTTCCAACCTTTCGTGGCCAAGGGCATCACCGTGGGGCTCTTGGCACCGGGCAGTATGGCCACAACATCGTCCAAGCGATCACTCGGTACATTCATCAACACGTATTTCTTGTCCTGGGCGTTGCGTACGGCTTCGATACGGAATAGCAGTTCGTCTACTACCGCTTGCTTTTCGGGCATGATGTCCTTGTTTGCAATAAGTATGGCTTCGCTCTGCATCACCGTTTCCACTTCCACCAAATTATTGCTTATCAAAGTGCTGCCGCTGGACACAATGTCGAAGATAGCGTCTGAAAGACCGATGCCGGGGCTTACTTCCACCGAGCCCGTTATTTCGTGTACTTCGGCGCTGATGCTTTGTTCTTTGAGGAAGCGTTTCAGTATCAACGGATAGGAAGTGGCTATTTTCCTGCTGTTGAACCATTGCAGCCCGTCGTAAGCCTCTCCTTTGGGAATGGCCAATGAGAGGCGGCACTTGCTGAAGCCCAAAGGTTGCACAATGCGTGCGTCTTCGTCGCGTTCCACATACTCGTTCATGCCCACTATTCCCAAGTCGGCCACGCCGGTGGCTACGCATTGTGGAATGTCGTCATCGCGCAGGTAGAGTATTTCAATAGGAAAATTCCCGGCTTTCTCCAACAGCGTGCGCTTGCTGCTGCCTATTTTGATGCCTGTCTCGGCAAGCAGGGCCATCGTGTCTTCGTGCAGACGCCCTTTTGATTGTACGGCTATTCGTAGCATGGCTTTTTCTTTTTCTTTTTACCAATTTGATTATCCGCATGCAAAAGTACGAAATATTTGCTTAGGTTGTATGTGGTTTTGGTGTCACTTTTCATGCGGCCATTCTCCACGGGCTATATCGGGGGCAAGCGCTACACTGCTTATATGGCTTAAAAAACGCCCAACGCTTGGGCAACCCCTTGAAAAGCCCTACCTTTGCACCACATTGTTACACCGGCAGGGCGCGCGCCGCCCGCCATTTCCAAACCCGATATGATACAAAGTGAATTAAAAGAGAGACACGGCAAGATACGCGTGCTGATGACCCGGCAGGGCATTGACGCCGCGTTGATAACCAGCAACGTGAACTTGATTTATACGTGCGGACGCGTGGTAAGCGGTTACCTCTACTTGCCCTTGGACGCCCCCGCACACTTGTTTCTGAAACGGCCGGACACTATGGAAGGGGAGCATGTCACCCCCATCCGCAAACCCGAACAGTTGCCCGGGCTGTTGCAGGCATGCGGCTTGCCCTTGCCGAAAAGGATGATGTTGGAAGGAGACGAATTGCCCTTCACCACCTACAACCGCTTGGCCGCCTGCTTCCCCGACACGGAAGTGTTGCCTTGCGGCACGCAGCTCGTCAGGCAGGCACGCAGCATTAAGACAGCATGGGAAATAGAGATGTTCCGCCATTCGGCCGTGGCGCACGCCAAAGCCTACGCCCGCATCCCCTCCGTCTACAAGCCGGGCATGACCGACCGCCAACTCTCCATCGAAATCGAGCGGCTCATGCGCCGGGAAGGGTGCCTTGGCATCTTCCGCGTCTTCGGACAAAGCATGGAGATATTCATGGGCAGTTTGCTCTCGGGCGACAACGCCGCCACGCCCTCGCCATACGACTTTGCCTTGGGCGGGAAAGGCTGCGACCCATCCCTGCCGGGCGGTGCTGACGACACGCCGCTCTTGCCCGGACAAAGCCTCATGGTGGACTATGGAGGCAATTTCAACGGCTACTTGGGCGACATGAGCCGCGTCTACTCCATCGGCAAGCTGCCCCGAAAGGCCTACGACGCCCACCAGACCTGCTTGGAAGTGCAAACAGAGATTGCAGCCACCGCCAAGCCCGGCTCGGTTTGCGAGGAGCTGTACAACAAAGCCATCGACATCGTGACCAAGGCCGGATGGGAAGATTGCTTCATGGGCACGGTACAGAAAGCGAAGTTCATCGGACACGGCATCGGGCTTGAAATCAACGAAGCGCCCGTGCTGGCGCCCCGCATGAAGCAAACGTTGGAACCGGGCATGGTATTCGCCTTGGAGCCGAAGATTGTATTGCCCGGCATCGGTCCCGTAGGCATCGAGAACTCGTGGGCAGTGACTCAGGAAGGGTTGGAAAAGCTCACGCATTGCCCCGAAGAGATTGTGGAGTTACCGGCATAAGTTGCTTGCACAGGTTGCCTATATGTTGTCTGTACAGGAGGCCTGTTCCATTAGGAAACGCTTGTATTATTCAGGAAGCACCTGCATAATCAAAAAGAAGCGGATGCCGTTTAAAGAAGCGGTGTGGGCAAGTTTTATATAAAGAAGCTATTTGCAGAAGCGCTATGAAATAGGGAAATCCCTATCAACCTTTGGGGGAAATCTCTACTTCAAGCGTTTTCCCGTCAGTACCTTTGTAAGCGGAATAAAAGACGTTGTAAAACCCATAAAAACCGATATATATGAAAAAGTTCGTTTTACTATCAATTGTCACCCTGTGCCTGCCTTGGACACTCACGGCACAGAGTACGGACGACGACCTCTACTTCACTCCTTCCAAGAAGAAAGTGACCGTCACAGAGCAGAACGTGAACCCGGCGGAGACGGAGACGGCAATAGACGAAGAAGAGACCGCCTTGCCCCCTTCCGACTATACCCCCACTGACAATGTATCCACCATCGTGGTCAGGGACAGGAACGGGAATGTGCGCGACGTGGACGAGTACAACCGCCGCTACGACAATATAAACAGTAATTTCAGCGTGCAGAACGACACCTTGTACATAGACGACAAAGGCTATTCCGACGTGCCGGGTGAATGGGTGAACGGCTTCGACGGCTCGGACGACGACTATGAATACGCCATGCGCATCATCCGCTTCCGCAACCCCCGTTACGCCATCAGCATCAGCAGCCCGCTCTACTGGGATGTGGTCTATGGATACGGCTTCAACTCGTGGGACTGGAACGTCTACACCGACGGCCTGTACGCCTACGTATTCCCCACCTTCACCAACCGTCTGTGGTGGGACTGGCGCTTCAACTCGTATGGCCTTTGGGGCTATCCCTATTGGGG
>JAJPYW010000173.1 GCA_021204715.1 Prevotellaceae bacterium | reverse complement strand
GCGCATGTACCTGCGCTATGCCGAGACCCACGGTTACAAGACGGTCATCGCCAACTTGCAGGAGGCGGAAGAGGCGGGCATCAAGACCTGCACCATCGAGATAACGGGCAGCTACGCCTACGGCTACCTGAAAGGGGAGAACGGCGTGCACCGCTTGGTGCGCGTGTCGCCCTACAACGCCCAAGGCAAGCGCATGACTTCCTTCGCCTCAGTCTTCGTCACGCCCCTTGTGGACGACACCATAGAAGTGAACATCGAGCCGGCACGTATCTCTTGGGATACCTTCCGCAGCAGCGGCGCCGGTGGTCAGAACGTGAACAAAGTGGAGTCGGGCGTGCGCCTGCGCTACCAATACAAAGACCCCTACACGGGCGAAGAAGAGGAGATACTTATCGAGAACACCGAAACGCGCGACCAGCCCAAGAACCGGGAGAACGCCCTGCGCTTGTTGCGTTCCATGCTTTACGACAAGGAGATGCGGCACCGCCGGGAAGAGCAAGCCAAGATAGAAGCCGGCAAGAAAAAGATAGAATGGGGTTCTCAGATACGCAGCTACGTATTCGACGACCGCCGCGTGAAAGACCACCGCACCAACTACCAGACATCCGACGTGGGCGGCGTGATGGACGGCAAGATAGACGGCTTCGTCAAAGCCTACTTGATGGAGTTCGCCGGCGGGCAGTAAACCCTCCACCGCAAAGACACCACCGCAATGGAGCCGCCCGCAGAACCCTGCGGTTTCCATAGTCCCGACCTGCCCGTCAACTGCTCTTCTTGTAGCTAAACACGGCCCACACGTTCAGCGCCACGGCAAAGGCGCAAAGGGCAAGGAACTGGGGTAGCAACTCGGTAAAGGCACTCCCTTTGAGGTAAATCAACCGCATGACTTGCATGAAATACTTCAACGGATTGACTATTGTTATGGCTTGCGCCCACTCCGGCATACTGGCCACAGGCGTGAACAGACCACTCATGAAGAGTAACACCATCATGAAGAAGAACATCACGAACATGGCCTGTTGCATGGTTTCAGAATAGTTGGAGATGACCAATCCCATGCCCGACACCACCAAGATATAGACCGAAGCAAAAAGGTAGATGACGGGCAAGCTTCCGACGGGTACTATAGAATAGAGAAACGCCGCTAACAACATGCCAAAGGAAAGCACCGCGAAGCCGATCACCCAATAGGGAATCAGTTTGGCCAGCACGAAGAGCAGACGACTGGCAGGCGTGACATTGATTTGCTCGATGGTGCCCACCTCTTTCTCACTCACGATATTGAGTGCCGGCAGGAAACCCGTAAGCAGGGTAAGCAGTATCACCATCAGTGCCGGTACCATGAATACCTTGTAATCCAAGTGGGGATTGAAACGGTATTGGGGCGATACGTTGAAAGAGGGCAAGGTAGATATAACCGACTCGATACCCTGCAAGCCGGCGCCGCCGCTTATAATATCGCTTGACCACCCCTCCAAACCTCCCCTGATAGGGGAGGCTTGGTCGGCCTGCGGCCTCCGAATTCCCTCCTCTTCGCGCAACTCCGCCGTGAAGTCGCTCAGTATGGACGACAAGTAAGAAGAGCCCAAGCTACCTTTGGTGCCGTTCACCGCGTTGGCTGAGATAAAGGCATCAGCCTCGCTCCCAACCGCAAGTGCCTTTTCAAAGCCCAAGGGAATCTCCAATATAATATCCACATCGCCCGAAGCCACGCCCTCCATGGCCTCGTTATAACTGCTCGATACGGCGGCGAACTTGAAATAGCCCGATGCGGTAACCTTCCGTGCCAATCGCTCCGAAAGAGGGCTGTGGTCGTAGTCCACCAAGCCAAGCCGTACATCCTTCACCTCTTGGTTGGCCGCCCAAGGCATGACAAAGAGCATCATCAAGGTCATCGCCACAATCAGCTTCGGCATGAATGAATTCCGCATGAGCTGCTTCCACTCTTTTTCAAGCAAATACTTCAACATGGCGTCTTAACTTAACCGGGTTTTGAAACGTTTCAAGCTCACGGTGAGCAGCACCGCCGTCATAACGACCAATATAAGGATATCCTTGGCCACGAAGCGCAGCTCCACACCCTGTATCATGATTCTACGCACGGCGTCGATATACCAGCGCGCCGGCACCAAGGTGGAGATGTATTGCAATATACGCGGCATACTCTCTATGGGGAATATCAAGCCCGAAAGCAGCATGACTGGCATCATCAGCCCCATGCCCGAGGCGAGCATCGCCGCCATCTGGCTCGACACCATGTTGGAAATGAGCAGTCCTAAAGACAAGGCAAGGAAGATGAAGAGCAGGGAGATACCCAACAGCAGCAACAGGTTGCCCGCCACCGGCACACCCAACACGAAGACCGACAGCAACAGTATTGTAGCCAAGTTCAAGGCCGACAACACCATGTAAGGCACGGCCTTGGACAAGAGGATGTAAATGGGACGCATGGGCGAAACTAACAACACTTCCATGGTGCCGGTCTCCTTCTCGCGCACAATGGAGATGGAGGTCATCATGGCACAGATAAGCATCAATATCATGCCCATCACCCCAGGCACAAAATTGTAAGAGCTTTTTGCCTGCGGGTTGTAGAGCGAGCGCACTACCGGCTTGATAAGGTACGTTCCACCGCCTTGTCGACGCACCAAGTCGGCGGCATAGTCGGCCAAAATACCCGATGCGTAACCTGTTATCATGACCGCTTGGTTGGGATCCGTTCCGTCGGTCAACAGTTGTACAGCGGCTTCGCCGCCCTGCATCAAGTCGTCGGCAAAGTGCTGGCTGAAAACAATGACCAACCCCGTCTTTCCATCGTGGAACACCTTGTCGATGCGGTCGGCGTCGGTCAGTTCCTCGCGCAAGGTAAAATAAGCACTGGCCTCGAAGCGCTCCTTGATTTGGCGGGTGGCGTAGTCTTTCGAGGGGTCGAATACCGCCACGGCGGTGTCCTTCACTTCATTGGTAAGGGCAAAACCGAAGAGCAGTATTTGCACCACCGGCATGCCAAGCAGCAACAGCATGGTGCGCCTGTCGCGGAAGATGTGGCGGAACTCTTTCCTAACGAATACCAAGAATTGTTTCATGACGGTCAATCTCCTTTCCTAACGGCTTCCCTTGCCAACGTGCGGAACACGTCGTCCATGGTAGACACACCGAAGCGGGCGCATAGATTAGCGGGGCTGTCCAACGCCTTGATTTGCCCGTCCACCATAATGGAGACGCGGTCGCAATACTCAGCCTCGTCCATGTAGTGGGTGGTCACGAAGACGGTGATACCCCGCCCTGCGGCTTGGTAAATGAGTTCCCAAAAGCGGCGGCGCGTAATGGGGTCCACGCCGCCTGTGGGCTCGTCCAAGAAGACCACTTCAGGCTCGTGGAAGATGGAGACCGAGAAGGCGAGCTTCTGCTTCCAACCCAACGGCAACGCCGCCACCAAAGTACCGCGCTCGGCCTCCAAGCCCAACTCTTGCAGCAGGCGGTCGGTCTTGACGGCTATCTCCCGCCCCTTCATGCCGTAGATGCCGCCGAAAAGACGCAGGTTCTCCCAAACCTTCAAGTCGTTGTAAAGCGAGAACTTCTGGCTCATGTAACCGATGTGCCGTTTCACATCTTCTGCCTGACGGTACACATCGAAACCCGCCACCGTAGCGTGTCCCGAAGTGGGATGGCTCAACCCGCAAAGCATGCGCATGGCGGTAGTCTTGCCGGCGCCGTTCGCCCCCAAGAAGCCGAATATCTCTCCCCGCTCCACTTGGAAAGAGATGTGGTCCACCGCCACGAAGCTGCCGAACTTTTTGGTTAGCGCCTCCACCGCTATGACCGCCCCTTTCATCTGCTTTCCTCCTTGTCGAGCAACCACATAAAACAATCCTCCACCGACGGGGCGGCGGGCGCGGCCACGATGTCGGCATAGCCTTGACGGAGCAGGTAGGCCGTCAATCCATCCGTCACGTCCCCGCCGTTCAACGTGACATGGCAACTGCCGCCGAAGGCGTAGGCCGACTTCACACCGGGGTAGGCCCTGAGGTCGGCAAGCAAGCTGCGCATGCGGTCGGCACGTACCGCCCAAAGCGTGTCGGGATAGGTAGAGACAATGTTTGCGGGTGTGTCCACCTGCAGGAAACGCCCTGCCTGCATCAAGGCGATACGGTCGCACAATTTCGCCTCGTCCATGTAGGCGGTGGAGACCAAGATGGTGATACCTTGCTTTTGCAGGCGCTTCAACATCTCCCAGAACTCCGAGCGCGAAACGGGGTCCACACCGGTAGTGGGCTCGTCGAGCAACAGTACTTTGGGACGGTGTATCAAGGCGCAGCAAAGTGCCAATTTCTGCTTCATGCCGCCCGACAGCTTGCCGGCTCGGCGGTGTTTGAACGGCACCAACCGGCTGTATATCTCTTCTATAAGAGTGTAGTTGGCACTCACGGTGGTGCCGAAAAGCGTGGCGAAAAAGTTCAAGTTCTCCTCTACCGTCAAATCCTGATAGAGCGAGAATCGGCCGGGCATGTAGCCCACGATATTCCGCAACGCGCGGTAATCCCGTACCACATCCAATCCCTCCACACGGGCACTGCCTTCGTCGGCCGTCATCAAAGTGGCCAAGATGCGCAGCAAGGTGCTCTTGCCCGCGCCGTCGGCACCGATGATGCCGTAAATCTCCCCTTGCTCCACCTCGAAGCTGAGCCGCTGCAAGGCCTGCACCTTGCGGTAAGATTTACTTAAACCGCGCGCCGAGACCACATTCATGGTTCCGCTATTTTAATCTCCCCGTACATGCCCCGCTTGATGTATCCGTCGTTGGTCACCGCCACCTTCACCGCATACACCAAGTTGGCACGCTCGTCGCGCGTCTGTATGGTCTTGGGCGTGAACTCGGCGTTGTCGGCTATCCATGAGACGGTGCCGGCATACTCCCTTCGGCCCGACGCGCCCTCGTCGGCGAATACCCGCACAGCCTGTCCTATCTTCATAGAGGTGAGTTGGGCGGCGGTGATGTAAACCCGCAGATAGAGACGCTCCATATCGGCCACCTTGAACAAGGCGCGGCCTGAAGCGGCCAACTCACCCCGCTCGGCATACTTCGACAAAACCGTGCCGTCTATCGGGCTTGAGACTATACACTTGGTTATTTGGTCGTCTATCAAGGCGATGTGCGCCTCCAATCCTTGCGCATCGCCCGCCACACCCAAGTTGCCCTTTACCAACGTCTCCTCTTGGGCGGCCAATTGCTTTTCCAAGAAAGCTATCTGCGCGTCGATGTCGTCTAATTGCTTGCGGTTGGCGGCATCCGCCTTCACCAAGGCCTCGTAGCGCACCCGCTCGTTCCTTTGCGTGGCCAACTGCTGCTTCAAGGAAGCTATCTGGCGGGATACATCGTAATGCCAGCTCTCGGCCGACTTCAAGCTTCCCCACAATTGCCGCTTCTGCCAATAAAGCTGCATCGTGTCGATAAGGCCCACTTGCGCGCCCGCCTTCAACACCTGTCCTTCCACCACGTCGAGCTGCAGCAGCTCCCCCGTACCTTGGGCGGAGACGATGACCTCCGTGGCCTCGAACACACCCGAAGCATCGTAATCCTTACTCCCGCCCACACACGCGCCCAAGAGCGCGCCCATACCGAGAATGAATAATCCATGCCTCATATATATACCTTATTTATATAGTCAATTGTTGGTGGCAAACTTCAAATCGTAAATGGCCAAAAGCAGTCTCATCTCGTGGAGGATGCGCTCTTGTATGGCCACTTGCTCGGCATCGATGTCGCGCGTCAAGTCGGTGCCCGAAATGGTGCCGCAGAGCATCTTCGCCTCGGACGCGCGGCACACGGAAGCCTTCAGCCTCACAATTTCATCGTCATACTTCAACTGCCCGGCATACTTGTTGATGGTCTCGTCCTTCTCGATGATGTCCAACCGGGTGTTGAAAAGGAAAGTGTCGCGCTCGGTCTCCACCTGCAGGATATTGTTTCTCATCGAGTTGCGGCGGTTTTTCAAAGTATAAAAGTTGCCTATGTTCCAACTGAGCCGCACGCCCGCCGTGTAATAGGGTGCGAAGTCGTTCTCGAAAAGGTCCAATCCCGGCTTGCCGTAGCCGCCCGTGACAAAGAGGCCAAGTTTTGGAAGCAGTCCGGCGGTGATGCGCCGCTCCTCCATTTCATAGTTATGTATGCGCGCGTCGTAAAGCCACAATTCCGGGCGGTATATTCCGTCGGATGTCGGGCGGCTCAAGTCATCCGGCTTGACGAACTGCGTGTTGTCGTCCAATTCCATCCCTGTAAGCTGCGCCAACATCGATATATAGGCTTTCCGGGTACTCACATACTCCACCTCGTTCTGTTCCGCCTTCAAACGATCCACCTGCACGGCGTCCAAGTCCGACTGATTGGCCACGCCGCCGGCCACCGAAGCCGACACTTGTTCATACGTATGCTGCAAGTCCTGCTTCAACAAGCGGTTGCGTTCTATCTGCGCGTCGGCCAGCAAGATGCCGAAGAAAAGCTGGTTCACCTGCGCGTTCACGGCATAGACGCTTACCTCCACCGAACGTTGCTCCACTTCTGACGCGCTCTCGATGCTTTTTCTTTCGGAACGTATCTCGCCGCCGTCCCACAACGTCTGGCTCACGTCGAGTGTCAAGCCATACTGATCCTTGCTTAAATGGGGAATCTTCACCCCCTCGAAGCCCAACTGTGCCAAGTCGATGGGAATCTTCGTCACATCCGACTGGTAAGTGGCCTTCGCCGAAAAACTCAGTTGCGGCAAATAACCTTTGGCGGCGTTTTCCAAATTGTAAGCCTTCGCCTTGGCTATCAAATCATACTGCTTTATCAATGGATAGTTCTCCCGCACCTTGCGGTAACACGCCTCTATGGTCACCTGCGGAAGCGCGGCTTGGCAAAGCAGGAAGAGACAACCCGTCAGGAAGAGTCTGTTTTTCATTACTTATTATATTATGCCATACGTTACCATATAAAAACAGGAACAGGCGTCACCCCGTCTATTTGCGCAAGCGGGCCAGCACCACCTCCACCACCTCGCGCTTACGTTGTTCGGCGATGGCCGACAACTCCCCGGCAGGTATCTCCAGCACTTTTCCCATAATAGGCAACAAGACGAACGAGGCGAAGTCCAAAGAGAGTATGGTCAGCGCCAAGTCCGTGGCCGAGATGGGGCGGATGCGGCCACCGGCCACCTCTTCGTCCACCTCCTGCTGCAAACGGGCAAAGAGCGGACGGACATGCGTCTTGAGTTCTTCGATGGTGCGTTTGAAGATTTCCGACGAACTGTCCAACCCCTCGCGCAACACGAAACTCACCACCAACGGATGCTGTTTCACAAAATCGTAATGCACGTCGATCAAACGGCTTATACGTTCTTCAAACGTAACGTCCTCCTGCTTCAAACCCAACAAGTTCTGCACCAGCAACTGCATCTTCTCCCCGAATATGCGTTCGAAAAGATGTTCCTTCGTGCGGTAATAATAATGTACCAATGCTTGGTTGCAGCCCGCCTCCTTGGCTATCTGCAACGTGGTGGTCTTCACAAATCCTTGTGCAAGGAAAAGCCGTTCGGCCGCCTCCAATATTTTATGTTCCGTATCTTGTTGCACTTCCTTCACCGTGTATATTAATCAAGCTGTTTAATCGCTCGATTAAACCATGCAAATATATGGACAAACCGCACATACGCCAACGATTGACCATTAAATAAGTTTAAAGCAGATAAGTTTTTCCATACAGTAAAAAGCCCTATCTTTGCGGCCGATAAATAGGAATAAACGGCATGGAAACGACAGACAAGGCATCGACCAAGGAAATAGAGAAGCGGTTCGACAAC
>JAJPYW010000098.1 GCA_021204715.1 Prevotellaceae bacterium | reverse complement strand
GACGGATAATCAACGCGGTGATGGCATAGCCCGAAAGCACCATGCCTATCTGGTCTTTGTTGGCCCCGAAGTGCTCGCTCAAATAGATGGGGAGCAAGGGAGAGAGAATCATGAACGAAAAGTTCAGCATGAAGTTGGCACTCCATGTCTTGATGTAATTGTTGTTCCAAAGTCTTTCCATAGAGGTTGTCTTGCATTTAGTACGCCGCGTGCCTTGCGCCGGGCGGATGTTATCGTATCTTTTACCTTAAAGCCGGTCTTGCCTTTGTAAAGGGATTGCAAAGGTACAAAAAATCTCTCTATTTATGCTGCATTACGCTCCTTTCGTTTAAATTTTACTACTGTTGGAATAGGAAAAACGCCAATTAAGGACAATGATGCAGAAAAAAACTGTAACTTTGCATAGTCGGGGCGGGGAACACACGCGCGTGTAAGCGCGCGGCGTCATCCCGTAGACAATATGTATGCTTTTAATAAGAAACGGAACAGACAATGGGACATCATCAATTGGATACGTTAGATGAGCAAATCTTGAAACTGATTGCCGGCAACGCGCGTATTCCCTTCTTGGAAGTGGCAAGGGTGTGCAACGTGTCGGGCGCGGCCATACACCAACGTATCCAGAAACTTACTTCCTTGGGTATATTGAAGGGGTCGGAATACATCATCGACCCGGAGAAGATAGGGTATGAGACGTGCGCCTACATAGGCATCTACCTGAAAGATCCGGAGAGTTTCGACGTGGTGACCAAAGCGTTGGAGGCCATTCCCGAAGTGGTGGAGTGCCACTTCACCACGGGCAAGTATGACATGTTCATCAAGCTCTACGCGCGCAACAACCACCACTTGCTGAGCATCATCCACGACAAGCTGCAACCGCTTGGGCTGGCCCGCACGGAGACCTTGATCTCTTTCCACGAGGCCATCAAGCGGCAGATGCCTATCTTAAAGCAGGAATCCAAAGAGGAGTAGAAAGGCCGTGGGCCCGCCCGGACTTCCCCTTGCACTTCGTAGGTCGTAAGGCCGTCGAAATATATGCCCTCGCTCTACTCTCTACCGCCTTACATACGTGACAAATGCAAAAGCGCAGGCGTGCCTTTCGTCTGCCGAGTGCGTTTCCCGCGCCTGCTCCACCCATTCACTATCGGCAATGGCGGGGAAGAAGGCGTCGGCTTGAAGGGCCGTGGCGTCTACTTGGGTGATGTGCAGCACGTGGGCCAACGGCATGGCTTGCCGGTAGACGGCCGCGCCGCCTATGATGAACACCTCTTCTTCTTTACTGCAATGCTGCAGGGCCGTTTCCAACGAACCATACAACTCGGCGCCGGGACAAAGCGTGTCGGCGTGCGTGGAGAGCACGATGTTGCGGCGCCGCGGCAGCGCGCCTTTGGGCAATGAAGCGAAGGTGTTGCGCCCCATGAGCACGGTGTGTCCCGTGGTGAGTGCCTTGAAGCGCTTCATGTCGTCGGGCAAGTGGAACAGCAACTTGTTTTGGTAGCCTATGGCAAGGCGGCGGTCTATGGCGGCGATAATGTGTATCATCTGTGTGTCGCTCTTTTGGTGATTACGCCCCAAATGTAGTATCTTTGTTCCGATTAAACAAGCCGCGGCCGCTCCATTTCCATGAACGGGCTTCATTTAAAGCAGCAGGGGAGCGGACGGGGCTGAAAAGGAAGATGGTATGATGAAGATAGGATTACTTTCGGACACGCACGCCTATTGGGACGACAGGTACTTGTACTATTTCGAGCCTTGCGACGAGATATGGCACGCGGGCGACATAGGCTCTTTGGAGGTGGCCGAAAAATTAGCCGCTTTCCGTCACTTCAGGGCGGTGTGGGGCAATGTAGACGGACAGGAGTTGCGCCAGCGCTATCCCGAGACGTTAGGTTTCACCGTCGAGGGGGCCAATGTGTTGATGAAGCACATCGGCGGCTATCCCGGCCATTACGACGCTTCGATTAAGGGACCGCTGATGGTGCATCCCCCTCGGCTCTTCGTGAGCGGGCACTCCCACATCTTGAAGGTGAAGTATGACAAGACCTTGGACATGCTGCACATCAATCCCGGCGCGGCGGGCAAATACGGCTTCCACAAGGTGCGCACGTTGGTGCGGTTCGTAATCGACGCGGGTGTTTTCAAGGATTTGGAGGTGGTGGAACTGGCAGGGTAGGGAAGCGCGCGGGGCTTGGCGCCGTCAGGCGGTCTACACCTTATTTATATACCGGCATGCGGACTGTTGCATCAATCTACCTCGATTTCTACCGGTTTGTTTGGCTGTTTCGCGACTTTTTCTGAACTTTAACGGCGGATAACAAGCGCCGCGGCGGAGCATGCTTGCCGGCGCCGTTCTCCTTATATATATGTATCTGTTTTATCTTAACCGCTCAATACGTGCGATATGAAAGGAATTATTCTTGCCGGAGGCAGTGCCACCCGTCTTTATCCCCTCTCGAAGGCTGTTTCCAAGCAGCTGTTGCCTGTCTATGACAAGCCCATGATTTATTACCCGCTCTCCACGTTGATGTTGGCGGGCATACGCGAGGTGGCGGTCATCTCCACGCCGCGCGACTTGCCGCTCTACCGAGAGTTGCTTGGCACGGGCGAGGAGCTTGGCATGTCTTTCTCTTACATCGTGCAGGAGCGCCCCGAAGGGTTGGCGCAGGCTTTCGTGCTGGCAGCCGGCTTCTTGCATGGAGAGCCGGCTTGCCTGATATTGGGCGACAACCTTTTTTACGGGCAAGGCTTTACGGGCATGTTGGAGCGGGCGGCGGCGTCGGCACGGCAAGGGGCTTGCATCTTCGGCTGTTATGTGAAGGACCCGCGCGCTTACGGCGTGCTCTCTTTCGACGCCGGCGGCAAAGTGGTGGCCTTGGACGAGAAGCCGGAACACCCCGGGAGCAACTACGTGGTGCCGGGGCTCTATTTCTATGACGGAACGGTGGCCGGCAAAGCTGCCTCGCTGCAACCGTCGGCACGGGGCGAGTATGAGATTACCGACTTGAACCGCCTCTATTTGGCCGAGGGTTCGCTGCAAGTGCAGCTTTTCGGACGCGGCTTCGCCTGGCTCGACATGGGTACGTGCGACAGCTTGCTCGAAGCGGCCGACTTCGTGGCTACCATACAAAACAGGCAGGGCTTCCGCATGAGTTGCATCGAGGAGATAGCCTGGCGCAAGGGGTGGATTGATTCCGACCGGCTTTACCGCTTGGGCAGCTGCATGGGCAACACGGATTACGGCCGCTACTTGATGGAACTGTCCCAGACGCATTTCAACCTTTTATCTCCTCATTTCTCATGAAAACGTATTTGGTGACCGGCGGGGCCGGTTTTATAGGCGCCAACTACTTGAAGTATGTGTTGGCAAAGCACAAGGCGGTGCAGGTGGTGGTGTTGGACGCCCTGACCTACGCAGGCAACTTGGCTACCATTGCCGTGGAGCTGCACGACAAGCGTTGCCGCTTTGTGAAGGGAAACATTTGCGACGGGGCGTTGTTGGAACGGCTTTTCAGCGAGTATGCTTTTGACTATGTGGTGAACTTCGCCGCCGAGAGCCACGTGGACCGCAGCATCGACAATCCACAATGCTTCATCGAGACCAATGTCTTGGGTACGCAGCAATTGCTCGCCGCGGCGATGAAGGCGTGGGCGACGGGCCGCGACAGTGCGGGCTGTCCCACGTGGCGCGCGGGCGTGCGCTTCCACCAAGTCTCTACCGACGAGGTGTATGGCTCGTTGGGACAGGAGGGATACTTTACCGAGGAGACGCCACTTTCGCCCCACTCTCCTTACAGTGCCGGCAAAGCGGCCGCCGACATGGTAGTGCTGGCTTACCGTGACACCTACAAGATGCCGGTCTCCATTACCCGCTGCTCGAACAACTACGGGCCCTACCACTTCCCCGAGAAACTGATACCGCTTGTCATCAAGAACATTTTGGAAGGGAAGCCTCTGCCTGTCTATGGCGACGGGGGCAACGTGCGCGACTGGCTTTATGTGCAGGACCATTGCAAGGCCGTCGACTTGGTGGTGCGTCACGGCGCGGCAGGCGGGGTGTACAACGTGGGGGGACACAACGAGCGGACCAACTTGGAGATTGTCAAGTTGGTGATTGCCACCGTGCGCCGCTTGATGACGGTGTGTCCCGGCTACCGCAAGGTGTTGAAGCGGCAAGAGTTCTTGAGCGACGGCCGCATCAGCATAGACTGGATAAACGACGGCTTGATTACCTTCGTGAACGACCGCTTGGGGCACGACCGCCGTTATGCCATCAACCCGGAGAAGATAACCCGCGAGCTTGGCTGGCATCCTGAAACACCCTTCGACAAGGGTATCTTGAAGACGGTGGAATGGTACTTGAACCACCAAGCGTGGGTGGAGGAGGTGTGCAGCGGGGAGTACAGGCAGTACTACGAACGGATGTACGGCGACCGGGGGTGAGGCCGCGTCAGTAGAGCGCCACGGCCAAGAGCAACGCGTAGAGCAGCATGTTGCGTGAAGTCTCGCCGATAAGGGCGTTGAGCGCCTTGCCGCTGCGTATGGACACCAACTTGCGCCAAGTGACGAAGTGCAGGTAAAGGTAGAGCGTGGGGGCCCAGATAAACTCGGAGAGCGTCAGGTCGCGGGTTTGGACGAAGCGCATGGAGAGCACCCAAGCGGCGATGCCGAGCGCCAAGTAGAAATAGCGTCCGAAGGGTTCGCCCAAGCGCACGACAAGGGTGCGCTTGCCGCTGCGGGCGTCTTGCTCGCGGTCGCGGTAGTTGTTCACCACAAGGAGCGTGTCTATTATCAACCCGCAGACGAGCGCGGCTGTCCATACATTTGCCGTGAGGTGGAAGGCTTGCGCGTAATAGGTGCCGCACACGGGCACGAAGCCGAAGAAGACCAATACCAACAAGTCGCCCCAGCCTTGGTAAGAGAGGAACGTAGTGTAGAGGAAGGCGAACAGCACGCAGCAGGCGCCCACCGCCACCAATTCCCAACCGCCGTTGGGCGAGGATGTGCGGAAATAGTAGAGTATGCCCAATCCGCAAAGCAGGGAGAAGACGATGGCCGCGCCGATGCCCCGTTTCATGGCACGGGGTGTTATCCAGCCTTGGGCGCAGGCGCGTTCGGGGCCAAGCCGGTCTTCCCGGTCGCTTCCTTTCAGGTAGTCGTACAGGTCGTTGATGAGGTTGGCGGCTATCTGCATGCCGCAGGCGAAGAGCAGGCACAACAAGGCTGTGGCGGGACGCAGACATCCGTCGGCATGTGCCCACGCACTCCCCACAATGACCGGCATGGCGGCGCCCGCCAATGTCTTGGGGCGGGCGGCCAACAGCCATGCGCGGGGAGAATTACACTTCACTGTTCCCACCATTGTCTCCTTAGAAATGCATGCCCAACGTTATGAGCAACTGGTGACGTTGGTTCTTCACGCGCGTTGCCTCGGGGGAGCCTACTATCCAGCTGTTGCCCTCTTGGTAGGCGTTGATGAAGGGATAGAAGTCTTCTTTGTAGGTGGTGTACTTGTAGGCCAAGTCGGCATAGAAGATGGAGCCGCGGAAGCCGATGCCCAAGGTGTAGTTGTTCAATGCCTTCACGTTGGCGAAATCGGTGTCGGTCTGGATGGAGTTGTAGGGCAGGTCTTTATAGGCGTCTTCATGGAACTTGGCACTTGTACGGTTGTAGCCGGCGCGGAAAGCGACTTGCTGCGAGGGCTTGAACTCGGCACCCAAGCGCAGCGTGCTTACTCCTTTGAGCATGCCGGTGGTGCTGTTCTCGTAACGGAACGTGTCGGAATAGCCTTCATCGTCCATGAACTTCATTGTGGAGTAGTTCTGGTACTCATACTCGGCGCCGAGTGCCAAGTTCTTGCCGATGGTGTAGCCGGCGCTGATGTTGTATGTCCACGGCGTGCGCAGCTGGAAAGAGCGCACCATGTCGCCTTTGAGAATGTCGTAGGTGTCGATGTCGTATTGTCCTATCTCGCCGCTGGGCACGCCCGCCTCGTTGGTCACGTCCAAGTCGTTCAGCACGTCGGATGCCAAACGGGCGCTGGTCTTGTAGTCCAAGTGGTAGAACATGGGCGTGTGCACGGCAAGGCCGACGCGCAGGGGCGAGTACTCGAAGGGACGGATAATGGCACCCAACTTGATGTCGAACCCGTTGCCGTCTATGCGGTTCCAACCTTGCAGGGTGTAGCCCTCGCCGTTGCCGTAGTCTTCGTCGTAGAAGGTGTATTTCTTGTAGTTCACTTGGTAAGCGCCCACGGTCATGCCGAAGTAGAAGCGGTCCTTGATGTTGAAGGAGATGTTGAAATCGTACTCGTCTATGCCGCCGCGCTCTTGGGAACGGAACGTGCCGGTGCCGCCCGTGTACATGCCGCCGTATTCGCCGGGAGTGGTGTACATCAAGTCGCCGTTCAGGTTGGTGGACTGCACGCCGTCTACGGTGTAAGGCTCGTAGCTTGAGGGCACGCTGCCGCCGTCGGGCACGGCAATCAAGTCGGTAATCAAGTAGCCGTCATAGCCCAAGGCCGAGAGCCAGCCTATCTCTGAATTGTTGTAGATGTTGTTGCCCCACTTGGTGAGCCCTCCGGCTTGCTCGGCCATGTAGTCGGTCTGGGTGTAGTCGCCCAAATTGCCGCCCATCGACATGTTCTTGTAGAAAGACTTGGCGCGCTTGTAGTTGAAGCCGAAGTTGAAGTAGCGCAGCGAGGTGGCGTTGCCCACTTTGTAAGAGAGCACGAAGCCGATGTTGTCGAACGAGCCTTTGCGCTTGTCGGAACTCATCGTGCTTCCTTGGTAGTTGCTTTCCGTTCCGTAGCCTGAGAAGCCGAAGGAGAGGGCGGCGTCGTTGCCGCGGAAAATGCCGATGCCCGCAGGGTTGGTGGCTATGGTGGAGATGTCTCCGCCCAAGGCACCCATGGCACCGCCCATGCCCACGAAGCGGGCGGTTCCGGTCAAGTCTTTGCTTGTCAAGTTGGCGGCGTCGTAAACCGTTTGCGCGCCGGCCGGCATGAGGGCCATTATACAGCCGCATACGGCCAAACATATCTTTCTTTTCATATCCAATTGCTTTTTTAGTGTAAGGTAAAACGGTTATCTTCTTCTTCCGCCGCCACCGCCGCCACCACTGGAACGTGTGGCTCCGCTGCCCGAGAAGCTGCGGCTGCTGCTGCCGGTAGAGATGCTGCCGCGGCTGCTGCTACTGCTGCGCACCGGTGAAGAGGTGGTGCCGCGCACGGTGCTTTGCCTGTTCTGCATTGTGCCGGTGGTGACGCTTTGCCGGCTGCTTCCCTGCATATAGGAGCGGGTGGTGGTGCCGCTTCCGGTAGAGGTGCTTACCCGTGTGCTGCTGGGACGTGTATAGGTGCCGTAGCGCGAGGGAGTGTAAGTGGAAGTGCCGGTGGTGCGGGTGCCCACGCCGGTGCGCGATGTGCCTGTAGTGCCTGTGGTACGTGTACCGGTGCCTTGCCTTGTGGTGGAGGTGCTGCCGTCGGTGCGGCGGTAGGTGGAGGTGCCGGTGGTGCGTGTGGTGCTTCCCGTGCTGCGGTAGGAGGAGGTGCCGGTAGTGCCGGTGGTGCCTTGGCCTGTCCTGCGGTAGGAAGAGGTGCCGGTGGCGCGTGTCGTGCTGCCGGTGGTACCCGATGTACGGTTGGCGGCTGTGCCTGTGCGTTCTACGGAACTGGTGGTACGTGTGCCCACTACCCTTCGGGTGGCGGAAGTGCCGCTTTGCCCGTCGCTTCTGCGGTAGGCCGAGGTGCCGCCGCCTCCGCGGACGCTTGAACCGCCGGCCGTGCGCGAGATGGCTGTCGAACCGCCCCTGCGTGCCGACATGGTACCGGGCAATACGCCACCGGTGGAGCGGCGGTTGGTGTAGGTGTTGCGTGCCCAGAGGTTACCGCCGGGACGCCATCCGCCATAGTGCGGGTAGCCCCAGCCTCCCCAGC
>JAJPYW010000039.1 GCA_021204715.1 Prevotellaceae bacterium | reverse complement strand
AGCTGCCTAAACACGAGATAGGTCAGATTGCCGTAAACGCCCTGCGCCGCTATGGGGTGAACACCAAGTATATCGCCCGTGGCGGAGACCGTATAGGGCTCTATTATGCAGAGACAGGCGCTTCCATGCGTCCCAGCAAAGTGATTTATGACCGCGCCCACTCTTCCATTGCCGAGGCTGTGCCGGCCGACTTCGATTTCGACGCCATCATGGAGGGTGCCGACTGGTTCCACTGGAGTGGCATCACCCCGGCCATCAGCGACAAAGCCGCCGAGCTGACACGCTTGGCTTGCGAGGCTGCCAAGCGTCACGGCGTCACCGTATCGGTCGACCTGAACTTCCGCAAGAAACTGTGGACTTCCCAAAAGGCCATCTCCGTGATGCGCCCGTTGATGAAGTATGTAGACGTCTGCATAGGCAACGAGGAAGACGCCGAACTGTGCTTGGGCTTCAAACCCGACGCCGACGTGGACAAAGGCCAGACGGATGCCGAAGGCTACAAGGGCATTTTCATCGCCATGGCCAAAGAGTTTGGCTTCAAGTATGTGGTATCCACGCTGCGCGAGTCTTTCTCGGCTACGCACAACGGCTGGAAGGCTTTGATATACAACAGCGAGAAGGGAGAGTTCTACGCTTCCAAGCGCTACGACATCATGCCTATCGTAGACCGTGTGGGCGGCGGCGACTCTTTCGCTGGCGGTCTTATCCACGGCTTGCTCACCAAAGCCACCATGGGCGAGGCATTGGAATTCGCAGTTGCGGCTTCGGCTTTGAAACACACTGTTTCGGGCGACTTCAACTTGGTGGGCGTAGACGAGGTAGAGTCCTTGGCCGGCGGCAACGCAAGCGGCAGGGTACAACGCTGACAACGGTATAACGATAACTTAAAAACACTATTTATATATATTATGGCAAGATTCGACAAGATCGCTGTATTGCAGAAGATGCAGCAGACGGGCATGGTTCCCGTTTTCTACCACAAGGATGTGAATGTGGCCAAGCAAGTGGTGAAGGCCTGCTATGACGGCGGTGTGCGCGCTTTCGAGTTCACCAACCGCGGCGACTTCGCCCACGAAGTGTTCGACGAACTCTCCAAGTTCGTGGCTGTGGAGTGCCCTGAAATGGCGCTCGGCGTAGGCTCTGTTGTTGAAGAGGCTACGGCTGCCCTGTATATCCAGATGGGTGCCTGCTTCGTGGTAGGCCCCATGTTCAACCCGGCTATCGCGAAGATGTGCAACCGCCGTTTGGTGCCCTACACACCCGGCTGCGGCACGGTAAGCGAGATTAACGCCGCCCAAGAGACGGGCTGCGATTTGTGCAAGGTGTTCCCCGGCGATGTATTGGGCCCGAAGTTCGTCAAAGGCCTGCTGGCTCCCATGCCTTGGAGCAAAATCATGGTGACGGGCGGTGTGGAACCTACCCAGGAGAACCTCACCGCTTGGTTCAAGGCAGGCGTGTTCTGCGTAGGCATGGGCTCCAAGCTTTTCCCGAAGGACAAAGTGGCCGCCCAAGACTGGGCTTTCGTCACCGCCAAATGCAAGGAAGCACTCCAAATCATTCAAAACCTGCGTAAATAACACAGTATGGAAAAGACATGGCGCTGGTTCGGTAAGAACGACAAGATAACACTCTCCATGTTGCGTCAGATAGGCGTGGAAGGCATCGTCACGGCGTTGCACGACGTGCCCAACGGCGAGATATGGACCGTGGAGAAGATAACGGAACTCAGGGACTACATCGCCTCCTTCGGCTTGCGCTGGTCGGTGGTGGAAAGCCTGCCGGTGTGTGAAAGCATCAAGTATGGCGGCAAGGACCGTGACCGGCTTATCGAGAATTACAAGGTGAGCTTGGCCAACTTGGGCAAATGCGGCATACACACCATCTGTTACAACTTCATGCCGGTGCTCGACTGGGCACGTACCGACTTGGCCAACCCCAATCCCAACGGAACCAGCTCGCTCTACTTCAACATGGCCGAGTTTGCCTACTTTGACTGCTGCATCCTGAAACGGGAACATGCCGAGGACGACTATACGCCCGAAATCATGGCCCAAGTGAAGGAGAAGGCGGGGAAGATGACGCCCCAAGACGATGACCGCATGGTGGAGAACATCATCATCAAGACGCAAGGATTCGTCAACGGCAACATCAAAGAGGGCGACTTGAATCCTGTGCGGATATTCCGCGACCTGCTGGCACTCTACAAGGGGATAGACAAGACGCAGCTCAGGGAAAACATGAAATACTTCCTGAAGGAAATCATGCCCGTTTGCAACGAGTACGACATGCGTATGTGCGTCCACCCGGACGACCCTCCCATGCAGATATTGGGGCTTCCCCGCATCGTCTGCAACGAGGAGGACATACGCTGGTTCCTCGACGCCGTGCCCGACGTGCACAACGGACTGACCTTCTGCGCCGGCTCGCTCAGCGCGGGCGCGCACAACGATGTAGTCGACTTGGCTCGCAAGTTCAAGGACCGCACCCACTTTGTGCACCTGCGCAGCACTTGCGTCTTCCCCGACGGCAGCTTCAAGGAGGCGTCCCACTTCGGCGGACGTGCCAATATCATCGAGCTTATACGCATCTTCGAACAAGAGAATCCCGCCTTGCCCATGCGTGTGGACCACGCTCCCATGATGCTGGGCGACGAGGACAAAGGCTACAACGCCGGCTACTCCTTCCACGGGCGCATGATGGCCTTGGGACAGGTAGAAGGCATGATGGCCGTCGTCGACCGTGAGCTCGGCATCGAGAGAAGCTATCCGGTTACGGTAGGGTAAACGACCGGGGGTTGATATGTCTGCAAGGCGGTGTCAACACACCGTGCGGACTGAGAAAGGGAGGGCGCCATGACGCCACGTGAATAAAGATGGCCCCCGCTACAATGAACTGTAGTGGGGGCCATTGTTTTATTTTGCCTGTTCCTGCAAGACCTCCTTTCAGTCATCATATCTGTTTCCGCAAGGCACCGCCTGTTTATACATGCAGGCGGGCAAAACGCCGTCTTCTTGCCCCGTTTCGGCTTGTACCGAACCCCTTTACTTGATTTAAATCATGTATTTCCTCCAATCTGATGATAATCTTTGCAAAAACAAACCGCCATACCATAAATAGCCGTAACTTTGGATTCAACGAAAGCTGTCGACCCGCAAGTAGACACACCTTTTTGTTTGTATTCTAACTTAAACGCATATCATGAGACCTTTAAACAGCAAGACAGCGGTAAAGACCGCGCGCCCCGAGCGCGTCATCCAGTTCGGCGAAGGCAATTTCCTGCGCGCTTTTGTAGACTGGATAATATCCAACATGAACGAGAAAGCCGGCTTCAACGGCAGTGTGGTGGTGGTGCAGCCCATCGAAAAAGGAATGATAGAGGCGCTCGACAAGCAAGACGACCTCTACCATGTAAACCTGCAAGGACTCGACAAAGGCGAGGTAGTGAACTCCTTCCGGCTGGTTGACGTCATCAGCCGCACGCTGAATCCTTACCACGATTTCGACGCTTTCATGGTATTGGCTGAACAGCCTGAGATAAAGTTCGTCATCTCCAACACCACCGAGGCGGGCATCACCTTCGACGCTTCCTGCCAATTGGGCGACGCCCCCGCAAGCGCCTATCCCGCCAAGCTCACCCAACTGTTGTACCGCCGCTACAAGCACTTCAAGGGCGACACCGCCAAAGGCCTCATCATCTTCCCCTGCGAGCTGATATTCCTGAACGGCCACAAGCTGAAAGAAACCATTTACCAATACATAGACTTGTGGCACTTGGAAGAGGGCTTCAAGACGTGGGTGGAGACGAGCTGCGGCATCTATGCCACGTTGGTGGACCGCATCGTGCCCGGCTTTCCGCGCAAGGAGATAGACGCCATCAAAGCCAAGCTTGATTACGACGACAACTTGGTGGTGCAAGGCGAAGCTTTCCACCTGTGGGTAATCGAGGCGCCGGCCTCGGTAGCCGAAGTATTCCCCGCCGACAAAGCGGGATTGAACGTGCTGTTCGTGCCTTCCGAGGCGCCTTACCACGCGCGCAAAGTCACCTTGCTGAACGGCCCGCACACTGTGTTGTCGCCCGTGGCTTTCCTTTCGGGCATCAACATCGTAAGGGACGCCTGCTGTCACCCGGTCATCGGCCAATACATCCGCCGCGTGATGTTCGACGAGCTCATGCAGACCTTGGACCTGCCCGAAGCGGAGTTGCGGCAGTTTGCCGAAGATGTACTGGAACGCTTCAACAACCCCTTTGTGGACCACCAAGTGACCTCCATCATGCTGAATTCCTTCCCCAAATACGCCACACGCGACCTGCCCGGACTGAAAGAATACTTGAAGCGCAAAGGCACGCTGCCCGAAGGGTTGGTGCTTGGCTTGGCGGCCATCATGGTCTACTACAAGGGAGGCAAGCGTGCCGACGGCACGGACATCGTGCCCAACGACGCGCCCCAGATCATGGCGATGCTCTCCAAGCTGTGGCAGGAAGGCGATGTGGAGAAGTTGGTAAAGACAGTTCTTGGCTGCACGTCTATCTGGCAGGAAGACCTCAACGCCGTGCCGGGACTGACAGCCCGCGTGGTTTACTACATCAACCGGATTGAGCGGGCAGGCATGTTGGAAACGGTGAAAGAACTGCTCCAAGCGTAGCGGCTACAATGAAGAAAACATACAGCGCGCAACCCCTTTGAAAAGGTGAAGACAACCCCATCCAAATGACAGACTATATCCAAATAAACCCCGCCGACAATGTAGCCGTGGCCCTGCGTCCGTTGCCCCAAGGCACCATTATAAAGGTAAACGGCCAAGCATTTCCTTTGGCGGAAGCCATCCCCGCCGGGCACAAGATAGCCCTCAAAGATTTTGCCCAAGGCGACTTGGTGGTGAAATACGGCTTTCCCATTTCACATACCCTGCGTAACGTAAGGCAAGGCTGCCTGCTCGACGAGAAGAACGTGGCCACCAACCTTTCGGGTATCGGCAGCTACACTTATACCCCCACGTTCAAAGCGCCACGTTTCAAGGATGAAGGGCGCGTGTTCATGGGATACGCGCGCGCGGACGGCGGCGTGGGCATCCGCAACGAGTTGTGGATTATCCCCACCGTGGGTTGCGTGAACGGCGTGGCCTGCCGGTTGGCGGAACAACTGCGTCGGGAGACAGGTTGCGAAGGGGTGGACGCCATCGTTGCCTTCCCCCACAACTACGGTTGCTCCCAGCTGGGCGATGACCATGAGAACACACGCAAGATACTGCGCGGCATGGCGCTCCACCCCAACGCCGCAGGCGTGCTGTTGGTGGGATTGGGGTGTGAGAACAACCAGCCCGGCGCCTTCCGTGACTTCCTTGGCACGTACAACAAGGAAAGAATACGTTTTCTTGTCTGCCAAGAGGTGGACGACGAAATAGGCGAAGGCATGAAGATATTGCGTGAACTCTATGCCTTGGCAAAGAGAGACCGGCGCGTCGAGGTGCCGCTCTCCAAGCTGAAGGTGGGATTGAAGTGCGGAGGTTCCGACGGACTCTCGGGCATCACGGCCAATCCTTTGCTCGGTGTATTCTCTGATTACTTGGTGGCGCAAGGCGGCACCACGGTGCTTACGGAAGTACCGGAGATGTTCGGCGCAGAGACGTTGCTGATGAACCGCTGCCGTTCCGAAGAGGTCTTCCGCCGCACCGTGGAAATGGTGAACGACTTCAAGCGGTACTTCCTGCAAAGCGGCCAGCCCATCTACGAGAACCCTTCGCCGGGCAACAAGGCCGGCGGCATCTCCACCTTGGAAGAGAAATCGTTGGGGTGCGTGCAAAAGTCGGGCAGCTCCACGGTAATGGATGTGTTGAAGTACGGGGAACGCCTCGCGGCCACGGGGCTGAACTTGCTCAGCGCCCCCGGCAACGACTTGGTAGCCGCCACTGCCTTGGCCGCCGCAGGTTGCCACATCGTGCTCTTCACCACGGGACGCGGCACACCTTTCGGCACCTTCACACCCACCGTGAAGGTTTCCACCAACACGCCCTTGTACACAAAGAAACCCACATGGATAGACTTCAACGCCGGCACGTTGGTGGAGAACGAAACCATGGACACCGTGAGCCGCAGGTTCATCGACTTTGTCGTCGAGGTGGCCGGCGGCCGGCAAGCGCTGAACGAGAAGAAGGACTACCGCGGCGTGGCGATACTCAAACAAGGGGTTACGTTATAAATCATAGAAAGCCAAGCGGCGGGTTAGTAGAGACGGGAATAGCTATTCCCTACTAACAGAAAGAACCGTTTTCCACAAACCCAAACAGCCGAACGCTACAAACCGGAACAGCCGCACACTATAAACTGAAACAACCGCACGCTACAAACCGGAACAGCCCGTCGGACGATAATACAGCTTTACAAAAGAACATCCTTTGCATAGCGTTCACCGGGCGGTATTTGACAAGCTGCAGGCAATGCGCGCGGCATCGCAGCCTGCGTGCCGGCGACACAGCCAACACCGCCGACGACAAGGCTTCTTTACGATAATACCCCTGTTACAACAGCAGAATGTGCTTGGAAGTGATGTAGCGGTGAAAAAAAACTTCGCCGGCTATCAATATGGCAATCAACGCCGAACAACTAAAAAGACGCTTCAGGCTGCAAAAGCCCTGAAAATTTTCTCTTTAAAATATTGCCGTTTGAAGAGCTAATAATATATTTGTATATGTATTAACCCTTAAAATGACCTAAGCCTATGTTTACCATCACGTAAAACGAACCCCTGACAAAATGCTGAATGAAGGCGGACGCATGGGTGTTCAGCACGTAAGGATACTTGACAAAATGACGCTCTGAGACACTGACGGCAATTGGCAATCATTCCTATAAAAACAGCTTCTACACAAGCGGCGCGCACCCGTTTCCCTCTTGTTATATGTCTTCAACATTACATGGCGTAAACCCGTTTTATACCGTGCAGGGCGAAGTACGTCCCGATGCTTGGAGCATATAAAAGACCGCCGCCTTCATCAGACACACAAAAACTATACGGGAACGGTACCGGTGTGCGGTACCACCTTAATATCTATCTCTAATTAAATTCTTAATGTATGAAAAAAGGACCATGTAAAATCAGTAAGGCGTGCATCGCGCCTTGGATTTTAACCGTTTCGTTCCTGCTTTGGACAGCAGTGGCCAAAGGCGCGCTGCCCGAATCCATGCAGGGGAAACGAATCACCGTCAACGGCCGGGTAACCGACACGACAAAAGAGCCGGTTATCGGCGCTTCGGTCGTTGTCGTGGGCGCTTCCACGGGAAGCATTACCGACATTGACGGGAATTTCTCATTGGAAGTGCCGGCACTTCCGGTGAAGTTGCAAATCAGTTACATCGGGTTCAAAACCCAGCAAGTAACGGTAAACGATGCCCGCGGCGTGCAGGTAGTATTGCGTGAAGACGCCGAAGCATTGGAGGAAGTAGTGGTTGTGGGCTACGGCACGCAAAAGAAGGTGAACTTGACAGGCTCGGTCGCCTCGGTGAGCACCGAAGAGATCAAAGACCGTGTGCAGACGAATGTCCTCTCGGCCGTGCAAGGACTCGTTCCGGGCGTCACCATCATCTCCCGCCCGGGGCAAGATGCCAGCATCAACTTCCGCGGACGCGGCAACTTGGGCACTTCCCAGCCGCTTTATGTCATCGACGGAGTCATCGCCACGGCCTCTTTCTTCTCCAACTTAGACCCCAACAGCATCGAGTCCATCTCTTTCTTGAAAGACGCCGCCTCGGCCTCGATCTACGGTTCCCGCGCCGCTTACGGCGTCGTACTTGTCACCACCAAGCAAGGGAAGAAAGAGAAGACCAACGTGAACTACAGCGGGTACGTATCGTTCAACAACCCCACCTACAAGACAGACTTCGTCAACTCGGCCGACTATGCGGTATTATACAACGAAGCCTTGTACAACACCAATCCTTCTTTGGGAAAGAACCAAGGATTCACCGATGAGGAGATTGGCTGGTTCCGCGACGGTTCCAAGCCCGACCTTTATCCCGACACCAACTGGAACGACTTGATCATTAAAAAGAACGTGGTCACCACCCAGCAC
>JAJPYW010000111.1 GCA_021204715.1 Prevotellaceae bacterium | reverse complement strand
TGAAGAATATGTTGTTAGTACTCACGGGGGTGACGGTCATCTCCGTGGCGATATTGGCAGTTGTGAACGAACTCACCAAAGGCCCCATTGAGATAGCCAACGCCAAGGCGCTCAGCGACGCGGTAGCCTTGGTGGTTCCCGGTTTCGACAACGACCCGATTGCAGAGAAGAAGGTCGAGAACTTGGACGGCGTGGAATATGCCGTATATCCCGCCTCGAAAGAGGGCAAGTCCATAGGTGCCGCCGTAGAAGCCACGTCGATGGGATTCGGCGGCGAGTTGAAGGTCTTGGTAGGCTTCGACGCCGACGGGAACATATTGGACTACTCCATCTTGTCACACTCAGAGACACCCGGATTGGGTTCCAAGTCCACCGAGTGGTTCAAGCAAGGCAACAAGGGCGACATCACCGGACTGAACCCCGGCCAAACTCCCCTTACCGTGAGCAAGGACGGCGGGCAGGTAGACGCCATCACCGCCTCCACCATTACCTCGCGCGCCTTCTTGAGAGCCGTGAACGCCGCCTACGCCGCCTTTAGCGGCGAGCAGACCGACGGCTTGACAGGCGCCACCCAGAAAGCCGTGCAAGCCGCGCCCCAGGAGGAAGCCGACGCGGAAGCAGACGGTATAACCGACAATAACGAAGAACAGAAAGGAGCGGACCATGAGTAACTTGAAAATATTGATGAACGGGATTGTCAAAGAGAATCCCACATTCGTGCTCTTACTTGGTATGTGCCCCACGCTGGGCACCACCTCATCGGCCATCAACGGCATGGGCATGGGATTGGCCACGGCCTTTGTGCTTATCTGCTCCAACGTGGTCATTTCGGCCATCAAGAACCTCATACCCGACAAAGTGCGCATCCCCGCCTTCATCGTGGTCATCGCCTCGTTCGTCACGCTGTTGCAGATGCTCATGCAGGCCTACGTGCCCGGGCTTTACGCCACCTTGGGTCTCTTCATCCCGTTGATTGTAGTGAACTGCATCCTCTTGGGACGTGCCGAAGCCTTCGCAGCCAAAAACGCCCCGTTGGCCTCCTTCTTCGACGGATTGGGCATGGGCATCGGCTTCACCATAGGCTTGACGCTCTTGGGTGCCGTGCGCGAGCTTTTGGGAACAGGCAAGATATTCAGCTTGGGCATATTCCCCGAAGACTACGGCATGCTGCTCTTCGTGTTGGCCCCGGGCGCGTTCATCGCCTTGGGATTCCTCATCGCGTTGGTCAACCACCTCAAGAAAGCCTAAGCGGGGACAATATCATTACTAACGTTTAACAAGTCAACTATATTATGCAATATATACTGATATTCATCTCGGCAATCTTCGTGAACAACATCGTGTTGTCACAGTTCTTGGGCATCTGTCCCTTCCTTGGCGTTTCCAAGAAAGTAGACACTGCGTTAGGCATGTCGGCGGCCGTGACCTTCGTGCTCACCATCGCCACCATCGTCACGTTCCTCATACAGAAGTTCGTGCTCGACACCTTCGGGTTGGGCTACCTGCAGACCATTACCTTCATCCTTGTCATCGCCTCACTCGTGCAGATGGTGGAGATAATCCTGAAGAAAGTATCGCCCGCCCTTTACCAAGCCTTGGGCGTGTTCCTTCCCTTGATAACGACCAACTGCTGCATCTTGGGTGTAGCCATACTCGTCATCCAGAAGAACTACGACCTCTTGACCGGCGTTGTCTACGCCTTCTCCACGGCCTTGGGCTTCGGCTTGGCCTTGACGCTCTTTGCAGGACTTCGCGAGCAGATGAGCTTGGTGAAGATACCCAAAGGCATGCAAGGCACCCCCATTGCCTTGGTCACGGCCGGCTTGCTTGCCATGGCGTTCATGGGCTTCTCGGGCGTGGTAAAAATATAAGCGCGCGCCGCAGGGATTCCAAATAATATGCTTACATTTGTGGCAAAACCAAACCTAAGTCAAAATTAACAGCGTATGAAAGAAAAGATTTTAGTTACAGGCGGAACCGGTTACATAGGATCCCACACCGTAATCGAGCTCCAGAACGCAGGGTATGACGTAGTCATCATCGACAACCTGTCAAACTCCAACGCGGACGTCATCGACAACATCGAGCAAGTAACGGGCATCCGTCCCGCCTTCGAGAAGTTAGACTGCTTGGACTACGAGGGCATGGACGCCCTGTTCACCAAGTACAAAGGCATCAAGGCCGTCATCCACTTCGCGGCAAGCAAGGCCGTGGGCGAGTCCGTGCAGAAGCCCCTGCTCTACTACCGCAACAACATCGGCTCCTTGGTAAACCTGCTTGAGCTCATGCCCAAGCACGGCGTGGAAGGCATTGTCTTCTCTTCCTCGTGCACCGTCTACGGACAGCCCGACGAGTTGCCCGTCACCGAGAAAGCCCCCATCAAGAAGGCCGAGTCGCCCTACGGGAACACCAAGCAGATCAACGAACAGATAATCCGCGACACCGTCACCTCGGGCGCGCCCATCAACGCCATACTGCTGCGTTACTTCAACCCAATTGGCGCACACCCCAGCGCCTTGGTAGGCGAGCTGCCCAACGGCGTGCCCCAGAACCTCATTCCCTTCCTCACGCAGACGGCCATCGGCATCCGCGAGAAGCTGAGCGTCTTCGGCAACGACTACAACACCCCCGACGGATCGTGCATCCGCGACTACATCTATGTGGTCGACTTGGCCAAGGCCCACGTGGTAGCCATCAACCGCATCTTGGAGAAGAAGCAGAAAGCGCAAGTAGAAGTGTTCAACATCGGTACGGGGCGCGGCCTCTCCGTCCTCGAGCTCATCCACATCTTCGAGACGGCCACCGGGGTGAAGCTGAACTACCAGATAGCCGGCCGCCGCGCGGGCGACATCGAGCAAGTGTGGGCCAATCCCGAGCTGGCCAACAAAGAGCTGGGCTGGAAAGCCGAGACCAGCATGGAAGACACGCTGCGTTCGGCTTGGAACTGGCAGTTGAAGCTGCGTGAGCGGGGCATCCAGTAACGATAGCGAAGCACCAAAGCATATAAGCGTATAAAAGGGCTGTGCCTTACGGCACAGCCCTTTTACGTCTCTACCGCCCCACCCCTCATCCCAACGCCCCAACCACGCGCCGATAAATAATTCAGCACCAATAATTCCCGCCGAAACGCCGATAATTCCCCGATAACCCCTATCTTTGCATCCGATAACACAACCCCGGCACCGCCCGGCATACAAACCCACAAGACCATGAACAAGATAATAAGCAAAGTACAACTTTCCCAGAAAGTATTCCAGTTGGAAGTAGAAGCCCCCCTCATCGCCCGCTCGCGCAAGGCAGGCCACTTCGTCATCATCCGCATAGACGAGAAAGGCGAGCGCATCCCCTTGACCATTGCCTCCGCCGACACCGCTCGGGGCACCATCACCTTGGTGGTGCAGACGGTAGGCGTCACCTCCACCAAACTGTGCCGCCTCGAGGCAGGCCAAAGCATCGCCGACGTAGTGGGCCCCTTGGGGCAAGCCACGCACATCGAGCGCTTCGGCACGGTAGTGTGCGCCGGCGGCGGCGTAGGCATCGCCCCCATGCTGCCCATTATCCAAGCCCTGAAAGCCGCGGGCAACCGCGTCATCTCCGTCTTGGCGGGGCGCGGCAAAGAACTCATCATTTTGGAGAAGGAGGTGCGCGCCGCTTCCGACGAGGTAATCATCATGACCGACGACGGTTCCTACGGGCAGAAGGGGCTCGTCACCCAAGGCATCGAGCAAGCCATCAAGCGCGAGAAGGTAGACAAATGCTTCGCCATTGGCCCGGCCGTGATGATGAAGTTCTGCTGCCTGCTCACCAAGCAATACAACATCCCCACGGACGTGTCTCTGAACACCATCATGGTAGACGGCACGGGCATGTGCGGCGCGTGCCGCATCACAGTAGCAGGCAAGACACGCTTCGTCTGCGTCGACGGCCCCGAGTTCGACGGTCACCAAGTAGACTTTGAAGAGATGTTCAAGCGCATGGGCTCCTTCAAAGGCGTGGAGAAAGAAGAGATGGACAGGTATATGGCGCAGCTTAACCGGCAAGAAGCCGACACCGTTGCCGAAGCGGTGCAGGCAACCACTTCCGAGCCTGCATCCGAGCCGATTGCCGACGCATCCTTCCCCACCCCGGAGACCATACAGCAGCAAGCCGCCGCCACCGCCCCCATGGAAGAACTCACCGACCGCAATGCCCCGTGGCGCGAGACGTTGCGCAAGCGTATGAAGCCCAAGGAGCGCGCCGCCCTGCCACGCTGCCCCATGAACGAGTTGGACCCCATTTACCGCGCCACCACACGCACCGAGGAAGTGAACACCGGCTACACCCTGCCGCAAGCCCTCGCCGAGGCCCGGCGCTGCCTTGAATGCGGCAAGCCCTCGTGCATGGAAGGCTGCCCCGTGGGCATCGACATCCCCTCGTTCATCAAGAACGTGGAGCGCGGCGAGCTGCTCGCCGCCGCCCGCGTGTTGAAGCGCACCTCCTCGCTGCCGGCCGTGTGCGGACGCGTGTGCCCCCAAGAGAAGCAATGCGAAAGCCGCTGCATCCACTTGAAGATGGGCCGACAAGCCGTGGCCATAGGCAACTTGGAACGCTTCGTGGCCGACTACGAGCGAGAGAGCGGCCGCACCGTCCTGCCCGACGCAGCCCCCCGCAACGGCATCAAAGTAGCCGTGGTAGGTTCCGGGCCCGCCGGCCTCACCTTCGCCGGCGACATGGCCAAGTATGGCTACGACGTCACCGTGTTCGAGGCACTGCACGAGATAGGCGGCGTGCTGAAGTACGGCATCCCCGAGTTCCGGCTGCCCAACCGCATTGTCGATGTGGAGACAGGCAACCTCGAGCGCATGGGCGTCAAGTTCGTCAAAGACTGCATCATAGGTAAAACCTTGAGCGAGCGGCAGCTTGAAGAAGCAGGCTACAAGGGCGTGTTCATCGCCTCGGGCGCCGGCCTGCCCAACTTTATGGGCATCCCCGGCGAGAACAGCGTGAACATCCTCTCCAGTAACGAGTACCTGACGCGCGTCAACCTTATGGACGCCTCCAACCCCGACACCGACACGCCCCTGAACCCGGCCCGGAGCGTCATCGTGGTGGGCGGGGGCAACACCGCCATGGACTCCTGCCGCACGGCCAAGCGCCTTGGGGCGGAGAAAGTGCGCATTGTCTACCGCCGCAGCGAGGCCGAGATGCCCGCGCGCCTTGAAGAAGTGAAGCACGCCAAGGAGGAGGGCATCGAGTTCATGACCTTGCACAACCCTATCGAGTATAAAGCCGATGAAAAAGGAGCCGTCAAGCAGGTAGTCCTGCAGCAGATGACCTTGGGCGAGCCCGACGCCAGCGGCCGCCGCAGCCCCGTGCCCATACCGGGCGCCACCGTGACCTTGGATATAGACCAAGCCATCGTAGCCGTGGGCGTCTCGCCCAACCCCATCGTGCCCAAGTCCATACATGGCCTCGAATTAGGCCGCAAGAACACCATCGTGGTGAACGAAGAGATGCAATCGTCCATCCCGACGATCTATGCCGGCGGCGATATTGTGCGCGGCGGGGCCACCGTCATACTCGCCATGGGCGACGGCCGCCGCGCGGCCGCGGCCATGCATCAACGGTTGCAGAATCAATAAGATAGGGTAGGGGTATCGGCACCTACTTGGGCACCTTGTTCGTCAGCGGGTCGGGAAAGATGATAACAGGTTGGAAGGCCTTGGCCTCTTCGTAGTCCATCAGGGCGAAGGACATGATGATGATGATGTCGTCGGGCTGCACAAGCCGGGCCGCCGCGCCGTTCAAGCATATCTTGCCCGAGCCACGGGTGCCCTTGATGACGTATGTCTCGAACCGCTGCCCGTTGTTGTTGTCCACAATGTAGACCTTCTCGCCGGCCACCAAGCGCGCGGCGTCCATGAGGTCCTCGTCTATGGTGATGCTGCCCATGTAGTGCAGGTCGGCCTCGGTGACGCGGGCGCAATGTATTTTCGACTTCAATACTTCGATCATCATATAAGGTGGTATCTTTAAAGGCTGGTAATATAGAGGTTATGCCGTATGGGGCACGCCGGCGTAGCTCGTGTTGTCGATAAGGCGCACCGGGCCGCAGAACACGGCCGCGCAGCCCATGGGGTTCTCGCTCCGGCTCCAAGCGTCGATGGTTTGCAGCGAGGTACCGTCCACTATCTCGAAGTACTCGGGCGTAAGGCCGGGGGCGGCGGCAAGTAGCTGCTCGACGTGCTGCTTGGTCTCTTGCACAGAGTGCGTGGCGGCGAAGGCGCGGCTCTCCAAGAGGGTGCGTGATATCGCGAGGGCCTCACGGCGATCCGTGGCCGAAAGGCGGGCGTTGCGGCTGCTCAAGGCCAAGCCGTCGGCGGCGCGCACAATGGGGCAGCCCACGATGTCTATCCGATAGTGCAGGCGGCGCACCATCTCGCGGATGATGGCTAATTGTTGGTAGTCTTTCTCGCCGAAATAGGCGCGGTGGGGCTGCACAATGTCGAAGAGCTTGCTCACCACTTGACACACGCCGTTGAAGTGCCCCGGCCGGCAGGCGCCTTCCATTACCTTGTCCAAGGGGGCGAAGTCGAACTGCCGGGTGTCGGGACTGGGATACATCTCTTCTACCGAAGGCAGGAACACGTGGGTGGCGCCGCAGGCTTCCAAGAGGCGGCAGTCGGCCTCGGGCGTGCGGGGGTATTTCTTCAAGTCGTTCTGGTCGTTGAACTGCGTGGGGTTCACAAAGACGCTCACCACGGTGAGGTCGTTCTCGCGTGCCGCGCGCCCGACGAGCGAGGCGTGCCCTTCGTGCAAGGCGCCCATGGTGGGCACCAAGCCCACTTGCTTGCCGGCGGCCCTCATGGGCACTAAAGCGGCTTGCAACTCCTTGATTCTATGTATTATTTCCATCTCTACAAGGTTATATGCCCCGCCCTTGCCGAAGTCAAAGGCGAAACGGACTGCAAATTAAACGATTATTTGCCACATAAAGAAGAATTTCCCTAAATTTATGTCTGCCCGGGTAAAGAATACGGAACGGCTTGGTGGTTGCTCCTTGGTCTGACTGACAAGATATTAACATATCATAATGAATTATAGGCGTGCATTATTTGCAGATTTGCCCGATTTTTTTTATATCTTTGCACTGTCCAAGCGAACATATATATAATGGAAAAGGCGAAGAAGGTATTATTTATTACGCAGGAGATTACTCCGTATGTGGCGGAGACCGAGATGTCGCGCGTGGGCAGGAGCTTGCCGCAGGCCATCCAGGAAAGGGGAAGAGAAATCAGGACGTTCATGCCCAAGTGGGGGAACATCAACGAACGCAGGAACCAGTTGCACGAGGTAATCAGATTGTCGGGCATGAACCTTATCATCGACGATACCGACCACCCGCTCATCATCAAGGTGGCTTCTATCCAGTCGGCCCGCATGCAGGTCTATTTCATCGACAACGACGACTATTTCCAGAACCGGCTGCAGATTGTGGACGACAAGGGGGTGGAGTATGAGGACAACGACGCGCGCACCATCTTCTACGCCCGGGGCGTGCTCGAAACTGTCAAGAAGCTGCGCTGGTGCCCGGACATCATCCATTGTCACGGGTGGATGACGGCGCTGGCCCCGCTCTACATCAAGCGGGCCTACAGGGACGAGCCGTCGTTCCGTGGCGCGAAGGTGGTCTTCTCCGTGTACGACAACGAGTTTACCACGCCTTTTCATGCCGACTACCCGGCCAAGCTCATGCTCAAAGGCATCACCAAGAAGGACTTGGCCAAGCTGAAAGCGCCTTTCAACTACTATTCCTTGTGCAAGGTGGCCGTGGACTTCTCCGATGGGGTAGTCCAGCAAAGCGAGCACGTGAACGAGGCGGTATTGGAATATGTGCGCAAAACGGGCAAGCCGCTGCTGCCTTACCAGCCTGCCGAGGGCTTCGCCGACGCCTGCGACGCGTTCTACGACAAGGTGTGGGAGGGGGAGCAAGGATAATGCGGACGCTGCCGCTTGCAGGTTCAAGATATAAGCCGATTACCCACAAATGAGTTTCTGCCGGTGTGTCAAAACGTGAATAACATCGAGAAAAAGGCACTTCGGAGGCCGTAGGCCGACCAAGCCTCCCATATAAGGGGAGG
>JAJPYW010000015.1 GCA_021204715.1 Prevotellaceae bacterium | reverse complement strand
GAGCGCTTGGGCGGTGCAGATGTTGGAGGTGGCCTTCTCGCGCTTGATGTGCTGCTCGCGGGTTTGGAGCGCCATGCGGTAACAAAGCTTTCCATACTTGTCTTTGGAGAGGCCGATGATGCGCCCGGGCATGTTGCGCTTGTACTCGTCGCGCGTGGCGAAGTAGGCGGCCGAAGGGCCTCCGTAGAACATCGGGGTGCCCAAGCGCTGGGTGGACCCGAAGACGATGTCGGCTCCCCACTCGCCCGGCGGGGTGAGCAGGGCAAGGCTCAACAGGTCGGCGGCGACGGCCACCTTGCAGCCGGCCGCATGGGCTTGCTCCACGAGCGAGCGGTAGTCGTGCACGCTGCCGTTGCCGTCGGGGTATTGTACCACACAGGCGAAGGTTTGGGGCGTGGGTTGCCAATCCTCGTACTTGCCCACCTGCAAGCGGATGCCTTGCGGCACGGCACGGGTGGCCATCACGGCCAGTGTATAGGGGAAGAGGCGCTCGTCTACAAAGACCGTGTCGGCACCTGCCTTCTGTTGTTGGCGGGTGCGCAGGGCATGCATCATCGTCACGGCCTCGGCGGCGGCGGTAGCCTCGTCCAAGAGGGAGCAGTTGGCAAGCGGCATGCCGGTCAAATCGCACACGGCGGTCTGGAAGTTCATCAACGCTTCCAACCTGCCTTGTGAGACCTCGGCCTGGTAAGGTGTGTAAGAGGTGTACCACACGGGGTTCTCGAACACGTTCCTTTGAATGACGGCGGGGGTGACGGTGTTGTACCACCCCATGCCGATATAGGTGGTGAAAAGCTTGTTCTTGGAAGCCAACCGCGCGATATGCTGCCCGAACTCCTGCTCGGTCATGGGTGCGGGCAACGACAGGGGCGCTTGCAGACGGATGTCGGAAGGGATGGTACGGTCCACGAGCTCGTCCAAGCTGTCGACGCCTATCTTGCGGAGCATGGCCGCCTCTTCTTTCCGGCTGATGCCGATGTGGCGGTCAGGTAAAATGTCTTTTTTCATATAGAGTGAATTGGGTTGTTTTCTTGTCGTTTCCAAGGCGCCTTATCTGAAGAAGGGATTCTCGGCCTTCTCCATGCCGATGGTGGTGGGTGCCCCGTGTCCCGGGTAGACGATGGTCTCGGCGGGCAGCACGAACAGGCGGCTGCAGATGTTCTCTATGAGTTGGTCGAAGTTGCCGCCTGCCAAGTCGGCGCGGCCTATGCTGCCTTGAAACAACACGTCGCCCGAGAAGAGGCAACGGGATGCCGCGCAGTAGAACACCAAGCTGCCGGGCGAGTGGCCGGGCACATGGATGGCCTCCAACTTGGTGTTGCCGAAGGTGATGATGTCGCCGTCGTGCAGGTAGCCTCCGAGCGGTACTTGGGGTTCCTGCAACTCGAAGCCGAACATGCGGCTCTGCTTGGGAGCCTCTTCTATCCAGAACTCGTCGGCTTGGTTGGCCTCGGCTTTCAAGCCGAACTCTTTCAACATAAAGGGGTTCCCGAAGATGTGGTCCAAGTGGAGATGGGTGCACAGCAGGTGCTTCACCTGCAAGTTGTTTCCCAAGATGAAGCCTTTCAAGGCTTGCTTCTCTTCTTCGTAGAAACAGCCGGCGTCGACGACGGCGGCCTCGTTTGTCTCGTCCCAAAGCACGTAGCAGTTCTCGGGAAGCATATTGAATTCAAATCGTTTAATCTTCATGGGGTGTAATGGATAGATGGTTATGGGTGATGCGCCGGTTGTTTTATCAGTGTCAGTAAGCTATGTAAAGCACCTTCTTGGTCTGGAAGAAGGGCTCCCGGAAGAAAGTGGAAAGCTCCCACACCACAGCCCGGCTTTCAAAGGGACGCACTTCGGCTTGCAGGTCGCCTCCTTTCAGGCAGATGATGCCGTTGGGCAGGGCGTTCTGCTGGCGCGGGGAGCGGTTCTTGCGGGTGACTTTAAGCAAGTCGGCCACGGGCATGACGGCACGGCTCACCACGAAATCGAAGGTTCCTTTCTCTTCCTCGGCGCGTTCGTGGCGGAAGGTGGTGTTGGCAAGCCCTATGGCCGCGGCTACTTCGGCGGCCACGCGCAGCTTCTTTCCGGTGCTGTCTACCAAGTGAAACAACACCTCGGGGAAGAGGATGGCCAAGGGTATGCCGGGGAATCCGCCACCCGTGCCCAAGTCCATCACGGCGGTACCTGCACGGAAGTTGATGACCTTGGCGATGCCCAATGAATGGAGCACATGGCGCTCGTACAGGTTGCCGATGTCCTTGCGGGAGATGACGTTGATTTTGGCGTTCCAATCTTCATAAAGCCCTTGCAAGGCGGCAAATTGCCGTTGCTGAAGCTCGGTCAGGCCGGGGAAGTATTTCATGAGGAGTTCCATGCCGGAAAGGTATAGAAGTGACTACCTTGCGGAAGCGACCGCGCCTTTCTTGTCGTCCAACAGGGGTTGCAGCACCTCGTAAGGCAGGGTGATGCGGGTGGGCCCCATGACATACGGGGCTATGTCGTACACATTATAATAAAAGGTGACGCCCGCTTTGTCAAGGTAGAAGTTGCCCGTGGGTTGCAGGTCTCCGCCGAGCGCGTAGCCCATGTCCTGCAGCTCTTCGTGGGTGGTTACGTGGTTGTCGGCCATGAGCTGGTTCCAAATAAGGTCGGTCAACGCCGGCTCGTAACCGTCGGCAAAGAGGTCGTCCAAGCGCACGGGGGTAAGCGTGAGCAGGTCTACATTCAGGTAGGTGGTCATGTAGATGCCGTGCGCCCCGCCGGTGTACTCTTCGTAGTCCAAGCGGTAGGTGAGCAGGTGGCCCGAATAGCATTGCACGCTGCCCGTGAGCGTCTTGTAGTAGGAGTACCACCCCTCGATGTCCATGTCGCCCTCCTCTTCCACGTCTTTCAAGAACATGGGCTCCAAGTCTTCGCGGTACTGCATGGCGTACTTGTCGGCGTAGCGTTCCACCGCCTCTTCGGGCGCCATGGCGCCGTAGGCGTTGCCCAACGCGAAGCAGAGCAGGGAGCGGTTCACCCGCGTCTTCAAGGAATCATCTGATGATTTGACGGCGTAGACCAAACTCAACTCGAGGTTGGCAGCCGGCTTGGCCGTATCGCCGAAGAGATGGGTGGTGCGGTTCACCCGGATGCTGTCGAATGTCAACGCCCCGGTACGTTTGTCCATGTTGCTATTGCAAGAGAATAAAAATCCACTTGCTATAAGCGGAAGGAGGAACAAGCTGACAAATTGCTTTCTCATATCGCCTTTTATTTATCAAACTATATTGCAAGAAACATTTTCTTAGTTGCAAATATAAAACTTATTGATGAACCCACGGCATGAAAAACGAAAAATCGACAGTGAAATTCTAATCAATTACATAGATACTTGAAAAAAATACGTACCTTTGCCACGGTAAAAAGACTTCATTAGATAGAAGGTATGGAACTTGACGCGCTTACTGCCATCTCTCCGATCGACGGCCGCTACAGAGGTAAGGCCGCTGTTTTGGCCGCTTATTTCTCGGAATACGCGCTTATAAAGTACCGTGTGCAAGTGGAAGTGGAGTACTTCATCACTTTGTGCGGACTGCCTCTGCCCGAGTTGCAAGGGGTGGACGCGGCGGCTTTTGAACAGCTCAGGGACATCTACCGCAACTTCTCTTTGGCCGACGCCAAATGCGTCAAGGAGATTGAAAGCGTCACCAACCACGACGTCAAGGCGGTGGAGTATTTCCTGAAGGAGCGGTTCGACCGCATACCGGGATTGGCCGCTTACAAGGAGTTCATCCACTTCGGCCTGACGTCGCAAGACATCAACAACACGGCGGTGCCCTTGTCGGTGAAAGAGGCGTTGGAACAGGTCTACTACCCGCAACTGAAAGAGCTCATAGCCCAATTGGAGCGCTATGCCGAAGCATGGGCCGACATTCCCATGTTGGCGCGCACGCACGGCCAGCCCGCCTCGCCTACCCGTTTGGGAAAAGAGATAAAGGTGTTCGCTTACCGCTTGGAACGCCAGATAGCAATGATGCAGGCATGTCCTGTCACGGCCAAGTTCGGCGGCGCCACGGGCAACTTCAACGCCCACCACGTGGCTTATCCCGCTATCGACTGGAAGGCTTTCGGCGATAGCTTCGTGGCCGGTAAATTGGGCTTGCAACGCGAGGCTTACACCACGCAGATATCCAACTACGACAACTTGGCCGCCCTCTTCGACACCATGAAGCGGGTGAACACCATAATGATAGACATGAACCGCGACTTCTGGCAATACATCTCCATGGAGTACTTCAAACAACAGATAAAGTCCGGCGAGGTGGGTTCCAGCGCCATGCCGCACAAGGTGAATCCCATCGACTTCGAGAATGCTGAAGGAAACTTGGGCATGGCCAATGCCGTGTTGAGACAACTATCGGAGAAGCTGCCTGTATCGCGTCTGCAACGTGACTTGACCGACTCGACCGTGCTGCGCAACATCGGCGTGCCTTTCGGACACACCGTCATCGCCATACAGAGCTCGTTGAAGGGCTTGCGCAAGCTGCTGCTGAACCGCACGGCCATAGACCGCGACTTGAACAACTGCTGGAGCGTGGTGGCCGAAGCCATTCAAACCATTTTGAGAAGGGAGGGCTACCCGCATCCTTACGAGGCGTTGAAGGCGCTCACACGCACCAACCAAGCCGTCACGGAAAGTGCCATCAAGCAGTTCATCGAGGAATTGAACATTAAAGAAGAGGTAAAACGGGAATTGCGCGCCATCACCCCGCAGAACTACACGGGCATGTAGAAAGTGCGCCCATTAAAGGCGGGGAAACGGCAAAGCGCATGCTTTCAACAAGGGAAAAGAGAAAAACATCAATTATAAAAAGAGAAAAAACATCAAACAAACATCTTAGATGACTACGTGTACCGGCCAAGCAACAGGCCGGTGGGTGAGATTTTAAGGGATTGACCGTGAGGTCGTCAACAGATTTACAATTTTATTATTAGAAAAGACATGAGTACAGAGAATGAAACTTGGCGCGACGCCTCTTCTACAAGCGAAGGGAACGAAGGCGGCAGCCATGAGGGCAACCAGCCCGACCATGATGGCAATCAATCCGAACGTAATGGTTATCAATCCGAGCGTAATGGTTATCAATCCGAGCGTAGTGGTTATCAGTCTGACCGCAACGGCCGTACAACCGACAAGGAAGGAAACTACAGCCGCCCGTACAACCGGGAAAACGGCGCGCGTCCTTACCGTCCCAGATTCAACAGTGAAAGCGGTGAACGGGTGCAGCGCACCTACAGCGGCGACCGTCCCTACCGTCCGCGTTTCAACCCGAACGCCAACCAAGGCGAGCGCCCCATGCGTCCCTACAACAACGACCGCCCGCGCATGAACACCGGCGAGCGCACGTATGGCAACAACGGTGAACGCAACTACGGCAACAGGGGCGAGCGCACGTATGGCAACAACGCCGAGCGCACGTATGGCAACAACGCCGAGCGCACGTATGGCAACAACAACGGCCAGGAACGGACATACCGCCCCCGCTTCAACCGGGAGAACGGCGAGCGCCCCATGCGTCCCAATTACGGCAACAACGAGGGCGAGCGGCCTTACCGCCCCCGCTTCAACCAAGAGAATGGCGAGCGGCCTTTCCGTCCCCGCTTCAACCCCGACGGCAACAAGCGCCCCATGCACACGCCTTACAGCGCCGGCGACGGCGAGCGCCCCGCTTACAACAACGGGGGTGAACATGCCGGGCGTCCCTACGGGAACAATGCCGGGAACGACCGTCCTTACCGTCCCCGCTTCAACAAGAACACGGGCGACCGGCAAGGGAACTACGGCTACAAAGCCGATGGTTACAACCGCCCCATGCGGCGTCAAGGCGACTACACGCAGCGTCCCAAGTACAACGTCAAGCGGGAACCGGTGGAATACAAAGACCTGTTCACCGACCCCAACGAGCCTATCCGTTTGAACAAGTTCTTGGCCAACGCCGGCATCTGCTCGCGCCGCGAGGCCGACGAGTTCATCACGGCGGGCGTGGTGTCGGTAAACGGCGAGGTCGTCACCGAATTGGGTACGAAAATCAAGCGCAGCGACGCCGTGATGTTCCATGACCAGCCGGTATCCATCGAGCGCAAGATATATGTACTGCTGAACAAGCCTAAAGACACGGTCACCACTTCCGACGACCCGCAAGGCCGCCACACGGTGATGGACTTGGTCAAAGGCGCTTGCCAAGAGCGCATCTACCCTGTAGGACGGCTGGACCGCAACACCACCGGCGTACTGCTGCTCACCAACGACGGCGACTTGGCTTCCAAGCTGACGCACCCCAAGTTCTTGAAGAAGAAAGTGTATCACGTGCGTTTGGACAAAGACTTGACCAAGGCCGACATGGACCAGATAGCCACGGGCATCCAGCTCGACGACGGCGAGATTCACGCCGACGCCATCAGTTATCCCGACGAGTTCAAGAAAGACGAGGTGGGCATAGAGATACATTCCGGCAAGAACCGCATTGTGCGCCGCATCTTCGAGTCGTTGGGCTACAAGGTAGTCAGGTTAGACCGCGTGCTCTTCGCCGGACTTACCAAGAAGGGGCTGCGCCGCGGCGAGTGGCGTTACCTCACCGAGCAGGAGGTGAACTTCCTGCGCATGGGTTCGTTCGAGTGACATATATAACAGGATAATACCGTATGGAAAAGATCAGTAGGACAAAGATCGTCGACTTGCTGAAACGGGAAGATTTCGGCACGATGGTCAACGTGAAAGGCTGGGTGCGTACCCGTCGCGACAGCAAGCAGGTGAACTTCATCGCGCTGAACGATGGTTCCACCATCAACAACGTACAGATAGTAGTCGACTTGGCCGCCTTCGACGAAGCGTCGCTCAAAGAGATTACCACGGGCGCTTGCCTGAGTGTGAACGGGGTGTTGGTGGCGTCGGTAGGCTCCGGCCAAAAAGCCGAGATACAGGCGCGCGGGATTGAAGTGTTGGGCACGTGCGACTCCACTTATCCCTTGCAGAAGAAAGGCCATTCCATGGAGTTCCTGCGCGAGGTGGCCCACCTGCGTCCCCGTACCAACACGTTCGGCGCCGTTTTCCGCATGCGCCACCACATGGCCATCGCCATACACAGCTTCTTCCACCAGAAAGGGTTCTTCTATTTCCACACGCCCATCATCACGGCCTCCGACTGTGAAGGTGCCGGCGAGATGTTCCAAGTGACCACCAAGAACCTGTACAATTTGAAGAAAGACGAAAATGGTTCCATTATCTACGACGACGATTTCTTCGGCAAGCAGACCAGCCTGACCGTATCCGGCCAGTTGGAAGGCGAGCTCGGCGCCACAGGATTGGGCGCCATCTACACCTTCGGCCCCACTTTCCGCGCCGAGAATTCCAACACACCCCGCCACTTGGCCGAGTTCTGGATGATAGAGCCCGAAATAGCTTTCATGGACATGACCGAATTGATGGACTTGGAGGAAGAATTCATCAAGTATTGCGTGAAATGGGCGTTGGACAACTGCAAGGACGATTTGGAGTTCTTGAACAAGATGGTGGACAAAGAGCTGATAACGCGCCTGCAGAAGGTGGTCGACACCGAGTTCATGCGCCTGCCCTATACGGAAGGCATCCGCATCTTGGAAGAGGCCGTCAAGGGCGGTCACAAGTTTGAGTATCCCGTTTATTGGGGCTGCGATTTGGCCAGCGAACACGAGCGCTACTTGGTGGAAGTGCATTTCAAGCGGCCGGTCATCCTGACGGACTACCCCAAAGAAATCAAGGCTTTCTACATGAAACAGAACGAGGACGGACGCACCGTGCAGGGCACCGACGTGCTCTTCCCGCAGATAGGCGAGATTATCGGCGGCAGCGTGCGCGAGGAGAGCTACGAGAAGCTGACGAAGCGCATCGACGAGCTGAACATCCCCATGAAAGACATGTGGTGGTACCTTGACACGCGCCGTTACGGCAGCTGCCCCCACGCCGGCTTCGGTTTGGGTTTCGAGCGGCTGTTGCTCTTCGTCACGGGCATGACCAACATACGCGACGTGATACCGTTCCCCCGCACACCGCGCAACGCAGAGTTCTAAAGAGAGGAAAAATCTTCCATTATACTGCAAAAACCGTGCATTTTTCAAGTTGCACGGTTTTTTTTTACACGTTATTGTTGTTA
>JAJPYW010000008.1 GCA_021204715.1 Prevotellaceae bacterium | reverse complement strand
TTTAGGTTACTTTGCTTTTCCACAACCAAAAGTACCATGCACAAAAGTACACATTACCTCGGACAGCCGCAGAAGTGCGACGGAAGGCTGGATGAAGAGGCTGAGGATCGTGGATTCGACGACCATAACGCTCTTCTCCAACGTGATATTCAAGGGAGAGACGAGCCATCCGGCCCGCATAATAACCTATGTTGACATCAAAAAGGGCAGGCAGCCAAAGCTCACAAGCCTCCTGACGAACGACTTTGACATGCCGTCGCGGGACATCGCGCTCATCTATCGGCGCAGGTGGCTGATCGAGTCCCTGTTCAAGCAGGTCAAGCAGAATTTCCCCTTGCGATACTTTTACGGCGAAAGTGCCAACGCCATAAAGATACAGATATGGGTCACGCTGATAGCGAACCTGCTGTTGACCGTGCTCCAAAGGGGATTGCAGAGGAGTTGGAGCTTTTCGGGCTTGGCCACCATGATCAGAATCGTGCTGATGTACTATATCAATCTTAACACCTTCTTCGAAAAGCCGGATGAAGACCTCAAACAAATGCTTGCTGAAAACGCCGAATCGCCTCCCATGGAAACCCTGTTATAGGAGAATGGGCTTGTCACCTCGTATGATCAAAGCCAACACTTCTGTTTCAATGGGTTGGACTAAGATTGCTTTGGTTTAGCGGACAGTAATGATTATTATTTGATATTGACGAGGTTGTGGGAAGCATATACATGGCACCGTTAAGGTGTGTGCATTGGCTACGGTACACTTGTGGCATGGGGAAGTTGTGTGTTTGCGCATGTAGACAATCTTCTGTATAGGTACTTTATGCCACCCATGATAAACAAAAAGAACCCCCTCGGGAATCACTTCCAAAAAGGGGGGTGAAATGTGTATTTCATGAAAAATTGATTATTTCCTTCAGCAAGCCTTCCAAACCTTTGCCCCGCAAGCGGAGATTCCCTATCTTTGACGCCCGAAAGCCATGGAAAAGAGTGTATTGAAATATAGCGGTTGGTTGATGGCGGCGGTGGTGGCGGGGTTGCTGCTGCTGCACCTGTTGCCTGCGTTGACGGTGGGCGGGCATGCGTTGCGCCGGGTAGACATCCTCGCCGACGTGCGGCCGCGCCCGACTGATGCAGGGCAGTCCACCTTGGAGGAGCTTCTGCCCGAACTTGACACGCCCGGACCGGCGTCTCTTGCCGTCGATACCGACTCCACCTCGCTCTCGAAGTCACGCCGCCGCTACCGTCCCCCCTTGGCAGACACCGTCCACACCGACCTCACCTTGATAGAAGACTTCGCCGACACCACCGCGCGCGGCATGGAGCCCTTCTACCGCGCCTTGGACGAGCTCTCCCGCCGTCCCCGGCCGGTGCGCGTGGCCGCTTTCGGCGACTCCTTCATAGAGGCCGACATCTTGACGGGCGACTTGCGGGCCATGCTGCAGCGGCAATACGGCGGATGCGGCGTGGGCTTCGTGCCCATTACCTCGAAGGTGAACGCCTTCCGCCCCACTGTGCGGCACGCCTTCGACGGCTGGCAGAGCTACACGCTGATAGGCTCTACGGGGTTCGACGCGGCCAAGTCGGGCATCTCGGGCCACTACTTCCTTGCCGCGCCCGGCGCCTACGTCGAGCTCAAAGGGCAGCGCGCCTACGCCACCCTGTTGGACACCTGTAGGGAAGCCACCCTCTACTTTTACCCCAAGCAGCGCGCCCGTATCTCGGTGAGCGTGAACGAAGAAGAGGCAGCGGAAGAGACCTTCGTGCCCATGGGAGGGCTGCAGCAGATGCAGGTGCGCGGCAGCATCGGCTCGGTGCGCTTCACCGTGCAGCAAGCTGACTCCACCCTCTTCTACGGCGTCGCCATGGACGACACTACCGGCATCGTGGTAGACAACTTCGCTTTGCGCAGCAACTCGGGCCTCTCGCTGCGCGGCATCACACCCCGCATGATGCGCGAGTTCAACGCCCTGCGACCTTACGACCTCATCCTGCTTGAATACGGGCTCAACGTGGCCTCGGAAGAGCGTTTGGACTACTCGGGCTATGCGGCGGGCATGGAGGAAGTCGTCGAGCAGTTGAAGCGCGCCTTCCCCCAAGCCGGCATCTTGCTCGTCGGGGTGGGCGACCGCGCCTACAAGGACGAAGCGGGCGAGCTTGCCACCATGCCCGGCATCAAGAGCCTTGTGCGCTACCAGCGCAAAATCGCCCGGGACACCGGCATCGCCTTCTGGAACCTCTACGAGGCGATGGGCGGCGAAGGCAGCATCGTCTCCATGGTCGAGGCCGCCCCCCCGCTTGCCAATTTAGACTACACACACCTGAACTTCCGGGGCGGCAAGTACATCGCCGGGTTGCTGTATGAAGTGTTGCAGTTCGGCAAGGAACAGTATGACAACTGGAAGGCATGCGTAGAGGCGGAAGAGGCCAAAGAGCAGGAGGCTGCTGACGAGGCTGATGCAGATGCAATGAATAGTGATAGAGAAGAGGAGGGCGCGGATGAAGAATAATATGATAATGAAAAGGATGCGGATGTCGTCAGTGCTGACTCCCGCACGTCTGAACCCCCTGTATCCGATATTTTCCATCAAGCGGATATTGAAGCTTTCCGCTCTCCCTGCACTGTACGCTCGGTTTTGCCTCTTACTTTTTGCCCTCACCCTGTCCTTCATCTTCCCGGCTACTATTTCCGCCCAAGACGACCGCCCCCTGCCCGCATCCCTTGACAAGCTTTTGCCCAAATGTGACACCCTCCTTGCCGTGAACGCCCCCTTGGACACCGTGCCCGTTCCTGCCTACCGACTCCCGGCTTCTTTCCGCAACTGCGCCCAAAATGTCCTCACCGACACCTTGGACACATTGCGGGAATTTTGGGAGAAGCTGCGCCTTGCCCGCGCCGGCGTGCCGGGCGACAGCATCCGGGTACTCCACATAGGCGACAGCCACGTGCGCGGCCACTTCTTCCCCACAGCCACGGGCAACCTGCTGCGGCTTGCCTTCGGCCGCGTCGCCTACACCGACATGGGCATCAACGGCGCTTATTGTCTTACTTTCGCAAGGGAAGACCGCATCGCCGCCATAGCCGCCGCGCGCCCCGACCTGCTGATTCTTTCGTTCGGCACCAACGAAAGCCACAACCGCAGCTACGACCGCATGGCGCACACCCACCAAATGGAGGAGCTGCTCCGGATGCTTCGCCGCCGCCTGCCCCAAGTCCCCATTATCCTTACCACGCCCCCCGGCTCCTTCGAGAGCGCGCGCCAGAAGAACCGCCGGCGCAGCTACACGGCCAACGCCCGCACTGCGCGCGTATCAGAGAACATCTGCCGCTTTGCCGCCGCCCACGGCCTTGCCGTGTGGAACCTCTACCGGATAGCCGGCGGCAACAGCGCCCCCCTCAACTGGCAAGCCGCGCGCCTCATGCGTCCCGACCACATACACTTCCTCGCCCAAGGCTACCAGCTGCAAGGCGAGCTCTTCTACCAAGCCCTTGTCAAGGCCTACAACGACTTCATCACGTCACCTGTAGAACAAGCCGCGGGAGGCGGCCGGAAATAACATGGAGTGGCTGAACCAAACGATAGACTGGAGCCGCCTTGCGGAGTTGCTGCGCTACAACCCGCACGCGCCCATGATCTTCAGCAGCGGATTCTTCCTGTGGCTGTTCTTCGCCTTCACGGTGGTGTACCTCTTGCTACAGCGCCGCACCACCGCCCGCCTTCTTTTCGTGACGCTCTTCTCTTATTACTTCTACTACAAGAGCAGCGGCACCTACTTCTACCTGCTTGCCATCGTCACCGTGGGCGACTTCCTCTTCGCCCGGTTGATGGCCCGCACGGAAAGCCAATGGCGCCGCCGGCTCTGCCTTGCCGCCAGCCTTGTGGTCGACTTAGGCCTGCTGGCCTACTTCAAGTACACCAACTTCCTTGGCGGCGTGCTGGCCTCCCTCACGGGCGGCACGTTCCATGCCTTCGACATCTTCCTGCCCGTGGGCATCTCCTTCTTCACCTTCCAGTCTTTGAGCTACACCATCGACGTGTACCGCCGCGAGATTCCCCCGCTCCGCAGTCTTTTAGACTACGCCTTCTACGTCTCCTTCTTCCCCCAATTGGTGGCCGGGCCCATTGTCCGCGCGCGCGACTTTATTCCGCAGATACGCAAGCCCCTCTTTGTCTCCCGGGAGATGCTTGGCCGCGCGGTCTTTCTCATCGTGGGCGGGCTCTTCAAGAAGGCGGTCATTTCAGACTACATCAGCGTGAACTTCGTGGAGCGCGTGTTCGACAACCCTTCGCTCTACTCGGGGGTGGAGAACCTGCTTGGCGTGTATGGCTACGCCTTGCAGATATACTGCGACTTCTCCGGCTACAGCGACCTTGCCATAGGCATCGCGCTGCTGCTTGGCTTCCACTTCAACGTGAACTTCCGCTCCCCGTATAAATCGGCCTCCTTGACCGAGTTCTGGCGGCGTTGGCACATCTCGCTCTCCTCGTGGCTGCGCGACTACCTGTACATCTCCCTTGGCGGCAACCGCAAGGGCAAGGCGCGCAGGTACCTCAACCTCATAGTCACCATGTTCTTGGGCGGACTGTGGCACGGCGCCTCTTGGAACTTTGTCTTCTGGGGCGTGCTGCACGGTGTGGGGCTTGCCGCGCACAAGGTGTGGCAGGGCCTTGTGGGGCGCCGCTTGGAGGGCAAGCCCTTGCCGCGCCTGCGCCGCTTCTGCTGCACGCTCGTCACGTTCCACTTCGTGTGCCTCTGCTGGGTGTTCTTCCGAAATGCAGATTTCGCCCATTCCATCGGCATGTTGCGGCAAATCTTCACGGCATTTTCGCCCGGCTTGCTGCCGCAATTGCTCGCCGGCTACCGGTGCGTGTTCCTGCTCATCGCCCTCGGCTTCTTGCTGCACGTGGTGCCTGAAAAGTGGGAGAACGCCGCCGTGAAGTCTGTCGCGCGCCTGCCCTTGCCCTGCAAGGCGCTGCTCCTTGTGGCCGTGATATACCTTATTATACAGATGAAGGGCACGGAGATACAGCCATTCATCTACTTCCGGTTCTAAGCCGCAAGCAGATATACTTTTTAGCGGCTGCCACTTGTGGATTTACATCGCTGCTTCCCACACTTTCGTGTCATGCCTTTCCACTCCTTATAACTGCTGCCTGCCACTCCTTGGAGTTCCGCTTTACCACTCCTTGGTGTTCCGATTGACAGCTCCTTGGTGTAGCATGATGTTACTCCTTGGAGTTCCCACCACCCTCTTCAAATCTCCCCTTTCTGCGCCATGCGGTAGGCTTTGGGCGAGAGGCCCGTGTGCTTCTTGAAGAAGCGGCCGAAGAAGGATTGGTCGGGGAAGCGGTAGCGGTCGGCAATCTCTTTCAAGGAGAGGTCGGTGGATTGCAAGGCCACTTTCAGCTCCAAGGTGAGACATTCGTCGATGAAAGCCTTGGGCGAGGTGTGCCCCACTTCGCGGGCAATGGTGGAGAGGTAGCGCGGGGTGATGCACAGCCTGGTGGCGTAGAAGCCCACGTCGCGCTCGGTGCTGCCGTGGGCGTGCACCAAGGTGATGAACTGCTTGAAGAGCTCTTCCTTGCGGCTGCTGCCCAAAGTGAGCTCGTGGGCAGGAATGCGGCGCACTTTGTCGTAGGTGTTAAGGAAGAAGATTTGCAGCAGGTGCAGGGCTATGGCCCGGCGGCAGCGGTTCTCCATGTCGCCGCAGATGGCGTTGCTGGCCTCGATGAGTCCGTATATGGCGCCAAGCTCCTCCTTGCCGCCCCGGTGGGTGTGCCACGGGTGTGTGCCCAGAAAGTGTATGTAGGAGGCGTCCAAGCGGAACGAGGCGGCCGCGAACATCTCTTCCGAGAAGGCGAAGTAGTGGCACTCGAAGTCGGCCGAGGCGCGCTCCAAGGAGAAGATCATGCCGGGCAGCAGGGAGATGTTCGTTTGGGGAACGATGTGGGCGGGCTGCATGTCGATGAAAACATCGGCTTCTCCTTTTGTACAAAACAGCAGGGCGCCTCCCGGCAGCTTCACGGCGTGGTGCAGGAAGCAGGTAAGGTTGTCCATGCCGGTGCGGAATGCCTCTTCCTTGGTGGTGAGCAGTGGGTTCATGCGTATATGGTTGGTTGGTTATCAGTTGGCAAAGGTATAGCTTCTCTTTAGAAAAGAAAAGGATTGGTTCCTGAAATGAACAATTCCGTGTCCATAATGAAAGGGATTCATGTTCAAAATCGGCATACCTTTGCCCTCGCTTTATAAAAGGAATTCTATCAATAGTGTAACATCGTATGAAAAAAGATTGTTTGAGAAACGTATTATGGGCGGTGGCTGCCGGGATAGCCTTGGCGGGCTGCGGCGGCGCGCCCCGGGGCGAGGAGGCGGCTGAATATGCCGTGTTGCACATCGCCCCCGCCGACAAGGAGCTGCAAACTTCCTATTCGGCCACCATACGCGGGCGGCAGGACATCGACATCTACCCGCAAGTGCCGGGCACGCTCACGCAGCTCTTGGTGGTGGAAGGTCAAGAGGTGAAGCGGGGACAGGTGATGTTCATCGTGGACCAAGTGCCTTACCAAGCGGCCTTGCGCACGGCCCAGGCCAACGTGGAGGCGGCACGGGCGGCGGTGGCCACGGCCGAGCTGACGTATGAGAGCCGCAAGGAGTTGTACGACCAGCAGGTGGTCTCGGAGTTCGACCTGAAGACGTCTTACAACAACTTGCTCACGGCCAAGGCTCAACTTGCCCAAGCCGAGGCGCAGCAGGTGAACGCGGCCAACGACCTTTCTTACACCGAGGTGAAGAGCCCGGCCGACGGGGTGGTGGGGGTGTTGCCCTACCGGGTGGGAACGCTTGTAAGCTCGTCCATGCCCAAGCCCTTGACTACGGTATCGGACAACTCCTCGATGTATGTCTACTTCTCCATGACCGAGAACCAACTGTTGGAGCTCGTGCGGCGGTATGGCTCCAAGAAGGAGGCGTTATCGAAGATGCCTGCCGTGGGCCTCATGCTGAACGACCGCTCGATGTATGGCGAGCAGGGGCGCATAGAGACTGTCAGCGGCGTGATAGACACGTCGACCGGGACGGTGAGCTTGCGGGCGGTCTTCCCCAACGCCGACGGGCTGCTCACCAGCGGGGCCTCGGGCAACGTGGTGGTGCCCGAGGTAAGGGAAGGGTGCGTCACGATTCCGCAATCGGCCACCTACGAGGTGCAGGACAAGGTGTATGTGTATAAGGTAGTGGACGGCAAGGCTGCCGCCACGCCCGTGCAGGTGACGCGCGTGGACGGCGGGCAGGAGTATATCGTGGAGAGTGGCTTGGCCACCGGCGACGTGATTGTGACCGAAGGCGTGGGGCTGCTGCGCGAGGGAACGGTTATCAAGGAGAAGGAATAATAAGGAGATGCGGACAGGGAATGGCAGGCTTGGCCGGCCTCGATAATCGGCAGGTGCCGGGGTGGAAGTGCCGCGTGGGCCGGGCTTGATATGCAGCATGAGCCGGGCTTGATATGCAGCATGAGCCGGGCTCGATATGCAGCATGAGCCGGCCTTGAATTCCCGCAGGTATCGGCCTTGGTGTGCAGCAAGTGGCTGCCGCGAGCTCCTGTACTTATCCGCTTCCTGATTGCAAACATTTAAAACCATTTCGACAATGAACTTGAGAACATTTATAGAGCGTCCGGTTTTCTCGTCGGTCATCTCCATCGTGATTGTGATATTGGGCATCATAGGCCTCTTCACCTTGCCCGTGGAGCAGTTCCCCGACATCGCGCCGCCCACGGTCATGGTGTCGACCAACTACTTCGGCGCCAGTGCCGAAACACTGCAGAAGAGCGTGATAGCCCCGCTCGAAGAGAGCATCAACGGCGTGGAGAACATGACCTACATGACGTCTACGGCTTCAAACTCGGGCGACGTCTCCATCACCGTCTATTTCAAGCAGGGCACCGACGCGGACATGGACGCGGTGAACGTGCAGAACCGCGTCTCTACCGCTACCGCCCAGCTGCCTTCGGAAGTGACGGCCGTGGGCGTGACTACCTTGAAGCGGCAGACGAGCATGCTGCAGGTGTTCTGCTTGCACAGCCCCGACGACAGCTACGACGAGGGCTTTCTGGCCAACTACATCAACATCAACTTGAAGCCTGAGATTCTTAGGTTCCAAGGGGTGGGGGAGATGGTGGTGCTTGGCGG
>JAJPYW010000203.1 GCA_021204715.1 Prevotellaceae bacterium | reverse complement strand
GAACAGGTCGTAGCCCCGGTTGATGTATTCTTGCAGCAATGCTTTCTCCCCGTCGTCCATGGGGCGGGTGAGTTGACCGAAGTCGGCATAGCGGTTGGTCTTCACCACGTCGAAGTCCAAGCCCACTTTGTCGGCCAGCCCTTTGGCGTTGGGAAAGATGCCGTAGATGCCTATCGAGCCGGTGAGGGTAGTGGCTTCGGCCACGATGCAGTCGGCATTACAGGATATGTAATAACCGCCCGAAGCGGCATAGTCGCCCATGGAGACGACGACCGGCTTTTCCTTTTTCAGCTCGTTCACGGCATACCATATCTGCTCGGCTCCGTAGGCGCTGCCGCCCGGCGAGTTCACACGCAACACGACGGCTTTCACGTGCTGGTCTTCCTTCAACTTGCGCAAGTCTTTGATGACTTTCTGGGAGTTGATGCCCTCGCCGGTAGTATAGGTGGAGGTGAGATCAAGCTCGCCGAAGGCGTAGTAGACGGCAATGATGTCGCCGCTCTTTTTCTTTTTGGCACGGCTCTCTTTCACGCCCTTCATGTCTTCCAAATCCAACAGGGGCAGCTCTTCGTCCTCATCTAAGCCCGCCATGGCCTTGAGGTAGTCGCGCACGTCGTTCTGGTACATCAAGGTGTCTACCAAGCCTGTCTCCACCGCAGTCTCGGCAGGCTGGAAGGCCATCATGCTGTCGGCGGCGGCGTTGAGCGCTTCGGGGCTGAGGCCGCGCGAGGCCGACACGTCGGCCACCATCTTGCCCCATATAGAGGAGAGATAAGCGTTTACCTGCTGCCGGTTGGCCTCGCTCATGCGGGTGGCAAGGTAAGGCTCCACGGCCGACTTGTAAGTACCGACTTTGAATACCTGCATCTCCACGCCCACTTTGTCCAACAGGGATTTGTAGAACATGGGCGCCGCCGCCAAGCCCCGCCACTCCAACAGTCCTTGGGGGTTGAGCAGCACTTTGTCGGCTACGCTGGCCAAGTAGTAGAGCCCTTGTGTGTAGGTGTCGCCGTAGGCCACGATGAACTTTCCGGCCTCTTTAAAATCGAGCAGCGCCCGGCGTATCTCTTCCCTTGAAGCCGAAGAAGCGCTGAAGAGGGTGGCCTTTATATAAATGCCTTTAATGCGGTCGTTCTCCTTGGCCTTGTGGATGGCCGAAAGGATGTCGTCCAAGCCGTAGCTCTCGTAGTCGGCACCAAGCAACAGGTCTATGGGATTCTCCTCCACCCGCTCGGAGAGCGTGCCGTTCAAGTCCAATAGCAGCACGGAGTTGTCGTCGACCACGGTTTCGGGTGTCTTGGATGAGGTGAGGCCGGATACCATCCCCACGCCGATAAAAAACAGCACAAGCACCGCGATGACGATGCCCACGATGGTGGCCAATGTATATTTCAGGAAGCTTTTCATGGCAGTCCTTTCATTTGTTAGCAACTTGAGGCGCGCCGGGAGGCATGCATATCCCGTCCCTTCACGCCACGCCGATACCCGGGCAAAGGTAAACAATATGCCCGACAATACAGTAGCTATTCCACTCTTTTTTCCTTATTTAATAAAGTTCCAAGCAACAACAGGCCGCTTTTCAAATAATATGGTTATCTTTAGCCCCGTAAACCCAAGAAAGAACAAGCATCAAACATAGAAAACAAGTCATATAAACCCGGGAAAGGACAAGTATCATAAACCCAAGAAAAGTAATGTAAACCAAAGAACAGACAAGCATCATAAACCCAAGAACAAGTTATGTAAACCAAAGAACGGACAAGTTTCATAAACAGCAAACAAGTAATGTAAACCAAAACAAACAAGAAGTGTAAACCTAAAACAAACAAGTAATGAAAAGATTCTTTATCCTTTGTGCATTGGCATTATGCCTCCTGCCCGCGGCGGGAGCCGGCCTTAACGAAAAGTCTTCAACAACGGCTGAACAATGGCCCGATTCCACTTGGACCGATACCGACGGCGCCTACATCAACGCCCACGGCTGCGGCATCTTGAAATACGGAGGCCGTTACTATTGGTTCGGCGAGCACCGTCCCGAACAATACCAAGAGGGGCAAGACGGCGTTACCTGCTACTCATCGGACGACCTGCATACATGGAAGAACGAGGGATTGGTGTTCCGCGTCTCCGAAGAGCCGGGCGTCGACATTGAGCGCGGTTGCGTTATCGAGCGCCCCAAGGTGATATACAATCCCAAAACAAAACAATTCGTGCTGTGGTTCCACTTGGAGTTGAAAGCACACGGATACGAAGCCGCGCGCTCGGCGGTAGCCGTGAGCGACACGCCCACCGGCCCTTACCGCTACCTTGGTTCAGGCCGCGCCAATCCCGGCATCTATCCGGAGAACATGACCGAAGAACAACGTTCCCGCTCATGGAACGTCACCGCATATAAAGAGTGGACGCCCGAGTGGATACAAGCCGTGCAAGAGGGTTGTTTCACCCTGCGCGACTTGGAAGGCGGGCAGATGGAGCGCGACATGACACTCTATGTAGACGACGACGGCAAGGCCTACCACATCTACGCGTCCGAAGAAAACCTCACACTGCAGATAGCCGAGCTCTCCGACGATTTCACCACCCACTCGGGACGTTACATCCGTGTGGCGCCCACCGGTCACAACGAAGCGCCCGCTATCTTCAAGCACGACGGCACCTATTGGCTCATTACATCCGGCTGCACCGGCTGGGCGCCCAACGAGGCCCGTCTCTACTCCGCGCCCTCTATTTGGGGGCCGTGGACAAAGCATCCCAACCCCTGCCGGGGCGAGGGTAGCGAGCTGACGTTCGGCGCGCAGAGCACCTACGTGTTGCCGTTGCCCGACGGCGGGTTCCTCTTCATGGCCGATATATGGAAACCGCAGAACTTGAAGTATTCCGAATACTTGTGGCTGCCCGTGCAATTCGATGCAGACGGCACGCCCTACGTGGAGAAGCCGTGACAACGTCGCGAAGAAACGAAACAACCGGCGAGGATGTGTCAAAACTTGAATAATACCAAGAAAAAGGCTCTTCGGAGGCCGAAGGCCGACCAAGCCTCCCATATAAGGGGAGGTTTGGAGGGGTGGTCAAGCAATGTCCCCGAAGGGGATGTGTCTTTTGACACACCCCCGCCCTATAACAACCATAGATAGTGACTATATGATCAATCCCGTCTACTCGCCGGCACCCGACCGGTATGAAACCGGAATGGACTACCGCCGCGCCGGTAAAAGCGGCGTGCTGCTGCCCGCCATCTCGTTGGGCTTGTGGCACAACTTCGGCGATGTGAACACCTTCGCTGTTTCCCAAGCCATGCTGCACCACGCTTTCGACCGCGGCATCACCCACTTCGACTTGGCCAACAACTACGGCCCTTCTTACGGCTCGGCCGAAGAGACCTTCGGGCAAGTAATGAAGAAATCGTTCCTGCCTTACCGCGACGAGCTGTTCATCTCCACCAAAGCCGGGCACGATATATGGCCCGGTCCTTACGGCGAGTGGGGCTCGCGCAAGCACTTGATGAGCAGTCTCGACCAAAGCCTGCGGCGCATGCACTTGGAGTATGTGGACATCTTCTACAGCCACCGCTACGACCCCGTGACGCCGCTTGAAGAGACCTTGCAGGCGATGGTCGACATCGTGCGTCAAGGCAAGGCCCTCTATGTGGGCATCTCCAAGTATCCCTTGGAAGCCGCCCGCTTCGCCTACCGCTACTTGGCCCGGCGCGACGTGCATTGCCTGCTCTACCAAGGGCGCTACAACCTGCTTGACCGCAAGCCCGAAGCCGAAGGCATCTTCTCCTTGAACAAGGAAAACGGCACCGGTTTCATCGCCTTCTCGCCTTTGGCACAAGGCCTGCTCACCGACCGTTACCTGCACGGCGTGCCCGACGGTTCCCGCATGGCCAAAGGCAAGTTCTTGAAGCGGGAAGCGTTGACTGACACCTTGCTCGCGCAAATCACCGCCTTGAACGAAGTGGCCCGCCGGCGGGGACAAACCTTGGCTGAAATGGCCTTGGCTTGGTTGTTGAAAGACGCGCAAGTCACATCGGTCATCATCGGCGCCAGCTCGGTGGCACAGATTGACGACAACTTGAAAGCCATAGAGAACACCACGTTCACGGCCGAAGAGTTGGAAGAGATAGCGCGCATACTGCGGTAAAAAAGGGTGGGCGGGCGCCCGCTCTTTCAAGGTAAAGCCGACCGCTTTGTACGTACAAAGAATGGGCTGCTATAGATTAAAGGAGATGTTGATATATAATAAAGGAGAGGCTGATGTATATTAAAGGTAAGGCTGCTATATAATAAAGGTAAAGCTACTATATAATAAAGGAGAACGCTGCGGCATCATCCGCAAAAAACGATACAGAACATGGCAACAAACAAATGGACGGGAATGGCAGTGGCGTTGGCCACGCTCCTTGCAAGCGGCACAAGCACGGTGCAGGCACAAGCCCCGCACCCCGAACGCATCTACTTGTCGGGCACAGGCATTGACGACACACGCACGTGGGACTTCTATTGCTCGGCCGGGCAGAACAGCGGCAAATGGAAAAAGATAGAAGTGCCCTGCAACTGGGAGCTGCAGGGCTTTGGCGAGTACACCTACGGCAGATGGTACACCGTGAAAGGCGCCCGTCCCAGCGACGAGAGCGGCACATACCGCTGCACGTTCAACGACCCGCGCGCGTCAAATAGCGGGCGTGTGAAGCTCTATTTCGACGGCGTGATGACCGACACCGAAGTCTTTGTCAACGGCAAGCCTGCGGGCGACATGCACCAAGGCGGCTTCTATCGTTTCAGCTACGACATTACAGACTTGCTCAAAGCAGGAAAGAAGAACACGTTGGAAGTAAAGGTAGCCAAAGAGTCGGCCAACAAGTCCATCAACGCGGCCGAACGCAAGGCCGATTGGTGGCTATACGGCGGCATCTACCGCCCCGTATGGCTTGAAGTGGTGCCCGATGTAAACATGCGTCACGTGGTGTTGGACGCCGCTTGCGACGGCACACTGCGCGCGTCCGTAGAGATGGAAGGCGGTGCCGCGGGCTATGAACTTACACTCTCCGTGCAGTCGTTGGACGGCAAGGAAAGCCTCTCCACCGTGGATAACCGGTCCACTGTAACCTATAAAATAGACGCGGTGGAAACCGAGCCGTTGGTGGAAAGCCGTTGGGCCGGCGCGCTTCCTTGGACAACCGAAGATCCCAACCTCTACGTGGCGCGTTTGGAGTTGAAGAACCCCGAAGGAAAGGTGATACAGACGCGCGACACCCGCGTCGGCTTCCGCACCATTGAATTCTTCCCGCAGGACGGCCTCTACTTGAACGGCACCAAGTTGGTGATGAAAGGCGTGAACCGCCACTCCTTCTCTGTAGACGGCGGACGCGCCACCTCCGCCGCTTTGAGCCTGCAAGACGCCTTGCTTGTAAAGGAGATGAACATGAACGCCGTGCGCTCGCACTATCCGCCCGACGAGCATTTCTTGGACGCCTGCGATTCCTTGGGCATCGTCTACTTGGACGAATTGGCAGGATGGCAGAACTGCTACGACACCGAAACGGGAGCAAAGCTTGTCAAGGAGATGATAGAGCGTGATGTAAACCACCCCTCGATTATCCTTTGGGACAACGGCAATGAAGGCGGATGGAACTATGACACCGACGCCTTGTTCGCCCGTTACGACAAGCTGCAGCAACGCCACGTAATACACCCGTGGGCCGACTTCAACGACTTGGACACCCACCATTATCCCGCCTACCTGACGGGCGTGGCACGCTTCACAAACGGCTACAAAGTATTCATGCCCACCGAGTTCATGCACGCCCTGTACGACCAAGGAGGCGGTGCCGGCTTGCGCGGCTTTTGGGACCGTTGGTCCACCAACCCCATGTTTGCCGGCGGCTTCGTATGGTGCTTCTCGGACGAAGCCGTGAAGCGCGCGGACAAAGGCGGCATACTCGATTCCGACCGTTCCAACGCGCCCGACGGCGTGTTGGGCCCGCGCCGTGAAAAGGAAGCCAGCTTCTATGCCATCCGCAGTGAGTGGTCGCCCATACAGCTGAAACCGCTGCTCATAACAAGCCATTTCGACGGCACCTTCTTCGTGACAAACGAATACACCTTTACCAATTTAAGCCGGTGCCGCATGACCTACAAAGTGCGCGCCTGCGAGCTGCCCATGGCAAACCCATCAGAGCCTGAAAGGGTAGTGGCCCAAGGCGAAGTGCGGCTGCCCGCCATCGCTCCCGGCGAGACCGGAAAAGCCCGCTTCGACCTGCCCGACAACTTCCTTGAAGGCGACATCTTGGAGTTGGAAGCCTTCGACAACGCAGGACGTAGCGTCTGCACGTGGACCTATCCCATCCGCTTGGCAAAGCCTTACATGGAGTGGAAGACAGCCGGCGTGCCCATGACCTTGCAAGCCTTGCCGCCCGCCACCGCCACCCAAGCGGACGGTGCCATCGTGCTGCAGAGCGAGCGCGTCACCGTCACTTTCGACGCCGCCACCGGCCTGCTCACATCGGTCAAGGCAGGCGACATCGAGATACCATTGAAGGACGGTCCCGTGGCCGTGGGCATGAAGATGCGTTATAGTCCGGAGGAGAGCTACGTGCGCCGTACATACAGTGAAGCCATCTACTGCGCCAAGTACCAAGGTGCCGCCGATTCCATTGTATGGCGGCTCACCGACCGCGGCTTGCTCTACATGGACGCCCTCTTGCTGAACCGCGCCGAAGGCGGCGGCGGGTTCGACGACGCCTTTATGGACACCGAAGTATATAACTTGGGACTCACCTTCACCTATCCCGAAGAGCGGTGCACCGGCATGACATGGATGGGGCGCGGCCCCTACCGCGTGTGGAAGAACCGCTTGGCAGGCACGCAGTATGGCGTGTGGCACAAAGACTACAACAACACCATAACGGGCGAGAGCTTTGAAAACCTGATATACCCCGAATTCAAAGGCTACCATGCCAACGTCTATTGGGCCACCTTGGAGAGCGATGCCACGCCCTTTACCGTCTACTCGCGTGCTGACGGTATCTACTACCGCGTCTTCACGCCCGAAGAGCCTCAAGGAAGAACCAAAGACACCATGCCCGCCTTTCCCGAAGGCGACATCTCGTTCCTGCTCGACATCCCTGCCATAGATTCCTACAAGCCCATCAAGCAACAAGGCCCCCACAGCCAGCCGGGCAACATACGCATCAAGCAAGGCGACGAAGGCCTGCACATCAACCTGCTGTTCGACTTCAGGCAAAGCATCAAGTAAGCCGCCGGGAAAGTAAGAAGTGAAGCATCAGCGGAATAGATAACAACATATAAGTAAAGCAGACATCAACATACAAGTAAAGCAGACATCAACCCGCCGGCAAAGCGTTAATCAACCCATAACATGCAACACAAACAACCCATTCATTCAAACCATACCATCATGAAAACAATGAAACTGACAGCCTTTATTTGCGGCACGTTGCTCGCGTCATCCGCCCTTGCACAAGACCTCTTCCCCGACGGCACGCCCGTGCCCGACTGGTTCCACGACTACACCATACCCGAATTAAGCGACCTTGGCACGCCCTACGACATCACCGCCTACGGCGCGGTGAACGACAGCACCGTGCTGCAGACCGCGGCCATCCAGTCGGCCATCGATGCCGCCGCAAGCGAGGGTGGGGGCGTGGTCGTCATTCCCCAAGGCACCTACCTTAGCGGCGCCCTGTTCTTCAAGCCCGGCACCCACCTTTACCTTGCAGAAGGAGCCGTGTTGAAAGGCAGCGACGACATCAGCGACTTCCCCATAGTCGACACCCGCGTGGAAGGACAAAGCCTTCAATACTTCGCCGCCTTGGTCAACGCCGACCACGTGGACGGCTTCACACTGACCGGCAAAGGCACCATCAACGGCAACGGCGAACGCTATTGGCGCTCCTTCTGGTTGCGCCGCAAGGTCAACCCCGACTGCACCAACATGGACGAGCTGCGTCCCCGTTTGGTCTACATCTCCCACAGCAACGACGTGCAGCTATCAGGCCTTTGCTTGGTCAACTCCCCCTTCTGGACCAACCACCTGTACAAATGCACCCACGTGAAGCTGTTGAACCTGCGCATCACCTCTCCCGGCGGCCCCGTACCCGCGCCCAGCACCGACGCCTTGGACATAGACGCCTGCAGTGATATCTTGGTGAAGAACTGCTACATGTCGGTCAACGACGATGCCATAGCCCTGAAAGGCGGCAAAGGCCCGTGGGCCGACGAAGCCGAAGATAACGGCGCCAACGAGCGCGTCATCATAGAAGACTGCACCTACGGCTTCTGCCACAGCGCGCTTACTTGCGGCAGTGAGTCCA
>JAJPYW010000216.1 GCA_021204715.1 Prevotellaceae bacterium | reverse complement strand
GATGAAATACTTCGTGTTGAGCATGTTCAGCACGGGAAACCGCGTGCCGTCCACCAAGTCCATCATGCCGCCGGCGGTGGCGGCTTCGGTGTAGAGCTTCTGCATCTCGGGGGCGATGTGGCGGTCTATCAAGTCTTGGTAGCGCTGCAGCTTGGCGGCGTGGTAGCCGCCCACACTCTTGTGCCAGTAGGCGGTGTTGTTCTCGTTGAAGGTGTTCGAGGCGAGGTTCAGCACGCGGTAGTCGGGCGTGGTGTCCTGCAGTATCTGCCGGTCGGTGTCGGTCTGTGCGAAGGTGTCGGTGCGGGTGGAAGCGGGCACGAACTGGCTGTCGTCCAAGTAGCGTTTGTCTACCGTCCAAAGGTCGACGAGGCACAGCAACACGATGCCGCCCAAGGTGAACGACTTGCGCAAGCGCCCCGCCGCATAGAGCAACAGCAAGGCGAAACCTATCAGCACGACAACCAAGCTGCGCACGGCGTCGGCGCTCACCATGGCGGCACGCATCTCGCTCAAATTGGCCGTGATGCCTTGAAGCGTCTCGGCGGGAATGTACCCGCGGTCCACTGCGTTCTGCAAGAGCTGCGCTTCACCGGCCGGCACGAAGGTGTTGCCCATGGCGCCGGGCGTGGCGGCATAGAGCAGGGTCACGCCTACAGTGAGCACCAAAGCCACGATGAGCGGGCCGCCGGCGCGCTTCAAGGCCTCTCTTTCGGAAAGAAGTTGCCGCAACGCCATCATAGCCAACAGGGGAATGGTGAACTCGGCGATGACAAGGATGGAGGAGACGGCGCGGAACTTGTCGTACATGGGAATGTGGTCGATGAAGAAACCGGTGAGCGGCATGAAGTTCTTCCCCCATGAAAGCAGGATAGAAAAGGCAGTCGCTGCCACCAAAGCCCACTTCACGGGGCCTTTCACAATGAAGCAGCCCATCAAGAAAAGGAACAGCACGAAGGCGCCTACATAGACGGGGCCGGCGGTCATGGGCTGGTCGCCGAAGTATTGCGTAAGCTGGGTATAGAGCGAGCTGTACATGGGGTTGGCCTTGGCCATGGCCGTCTGGTTTTGGCTTAAAGGCGCGGAAGCGCCGCCCTTGAAGTTGGGGATGAGCAACGTCCATGTCTCGCCTATGCCGTAGCTCCACTGGGTGATGTAGTCGCGGTCAAGTCCGCCGTCGGCAGGCTTGGCGCTGCCGGTGTCAGCCGTCAGTTCATTCGGGCCGCGCATGGTCTGCTTGCTGTAGGTGTAGGTGTGGTAAAGGTTCGACAAGTTGGCCGCCACGCCTATCAACCCTGCCACCACCAACACGCCGGTGGCGCGGAAGAAACGGGGCAACGTCTTCTCACGGCAGGCAAGGGCGAAGTAGGCCAGCACGAAGAAGAGCATCACAAAGAGGAAGTAGTAGGTCATCTGCAGGTGGTTGGACATAATCTGCAACGCCACGAAGAGCGCCGTCACCACCCCGCCTGCCAAGTAGCGGCCGCGGTAGGTCCACACCAAGCCTGCCAAGGTGGGCGGAATGTAGGCGAGCGTGACGAACTTCCATATATGCCCCGCCGATATCAAGATGAAGAAGTAAGAGGAGAAGGCCCACACAATGCCGCCAAGCGCCGCCAAAGCGGGCTTCATGCCGAAGGCGCGCAGCAGGATGTAGAAGCCAAGCAACATGATGAAGGCCAATTGCACGTAGCCGGGCAGGAAGAGGCGGTAGACTTGCTGCACCCACCTGAGCGGCTCGTTGGAGTCGTAAGAAGGGGCTATCTGGTAGGTGGGCATGCCGCCGAACAGGGCGTTTGTCCAGCGTGACCGCTCTCCCGTCTGCTCGTAGTAAGTGGCTGTCTCGTGCCCCGCGCCGGCGCCGGCGGCGGTGTCGTTCTGGAAGAGGATGCGGTGCTCCACATCGGCCGGGAAGAAGTAGGCGGCCGAAAGCAAAATGAATGACGCAATGGCAATCACGTCGGGAAGGATTCTTTTCAATGCCATATCGAAGGTTATCTAAACAACCGTTGCAAAGATAAGGCTTCCCTTTGTATTAACCGCACACAATGCAATGTATTTACAAGGATTTGTAGTACATTTGCCGTCAAGATAAAAACGTAAGGAAGGTATGAGGACAGGCATTATCTGCGCGCTCCAGAGCGAGTTCAACCGCTTGACGGCGCTTTTGACGTCGCGGCGGGAGTGTGGCGAGGGCGCTTTCAGCTATGTATCGGGCGAGCTTGGGGGCAACTTCGTGGTGATGACACGTTGCGGCATAGGCAAGGTGAACGCCGCCGTGGGCGCGGCGGAGCTGATACGCCGCTTCACCCCCGGCTTACTGCTGAGCACGGGCGTGGCGGGCGGCATAGACACCTGCTTGCAGGTGACCGACGTGGTGGTGAGCGATCGCGTGGTCTACCACGACGTGTGGTGTGGCGAGGGCAACGAGTACGGACAGGTGCAGGGCTTGCCCACCTATTTTGAGGGGTACCGTCCGCTCTTGGAGCGTATCACCCAAATGGATACTTCGGCTATAGGCAACAAGATTCACCGGGGGCTTATCTGCACGGGCGACCGCTTCGTGACAAGCCGCGCAGAGCTTGCCGACATCAAGGCGCACTTCCCCGACGGGTTGGCCGTCGACATGGAGTCGGCCGCCATCGCACAGGTGTGCCACCTGTACAAGGTGCCGTTCCTTAGCCTGCGCATCATCAGCGACACGCCGGGCGTGGAGGCGCACTTTTCGCAATACTTGGACTTCTGGGGCACCATGGCCGACCGCTCTTTCCAAGTCACGCGGGGGCTTCTCACCACCCTGCTGGGGCACTGAACCTGTCATTGGGAAAGGAAATAGACTGCCGGCGGTTACAAGTTCAAGAACTTGCCGGGGCGGTAAACGAATTATTTTAGATACAAAGGAAACTGTCGCCATGCACAGCATGAACGACAGCCGGCAAACCACATTACGTATGGAAAAGATACCCAGTTTCACCATCGACCACAACCGCCTGCTGCGCGGTGTGTACGTGTCGCGCAAAGACCAAGTGGGCGGCGAAACCGTCACCACATTCGACATCCGCATGAAAGCGCCGGGCCGCGAGCCCGCCTTGGGACAGGGCGCCTTGCACACCATTGAGCACTTGGCCGCCACCTACCTGCGCAACCGTCCCGATTGGAAAGAGCGCGTCGTCTATTGGGGGCCCATGGGCTGTCTCACGGGCAACTACCTGCTCTTGAAAGGCGACCTGCAGCCCCAAGACATCCTGCCGGTGCTGCGCGACACATTCCGCTTTATCGCCTCTTACGAGGGTGAAGTGCCCGGCGCCGCGCCGCAGGATTGCGGCAACTACTTGCTGCACGACCTGCCCATGGCGCGGTGGGAAGCGGCCAAGTACCTGCACGAGGTGTTGGAGTGCATGAAGGAAGAGAACATGCGCTACCCCGGCACGGTGGCTTGACAACGGCAGCTTAAATGGGCGTGTAAATCACCGCTAATATCTTGGCGGCTTCGCCGGGACGGGCGGCGTGCACGTGGTGGGGCACGATGGAGTCGTAATAGATGCTGTCGCCCTCGTTCAACAGGTAAGCATACTTGCCGTAGGTTATCTCCATGGTTCCCTCCATGACGAGAATGAACTCCTCGCCTTCGTGCGTGGAGAGTACGAACTCTTGGTTGTCGGTGGGGGTGACGTCGATGAAGAACGGCTCCATGTGGCGGTTGGCCTTGGAGCGCGACAAGGAGTGGTACACCATGTGGCGGCGGCTCTCTATGGCGTTGTTGGAGAAGGTGATGCTGTTCTGCACCTCACCCTTGCGGCATACCACGGGACCGTTTTCATCCTCTTCGTCCAAGAGCGTGCCAAGCCGCACGCCAAGCACCCGCGCAATCTTGATGAGCGGGGCCAACGAAGGCAAATCGGCGTTGGTCTCTATGCGTTCCAACTGCGATACGGGAATACCGCTTTGGGCGGCCAACTCTTCCCTGCTCAGGGAACGGCTCTCGCGCAGTTCCTTTATTTTCTCGCCTACGAATTTATTAGTATCCATAACATCCTCCGGGTTTATGTGGATAAACAATGCATGAGAGACGCCGGTTGCAAGCCCGCAGCGCCGGCCGGCCGGCAGCCGGGACATTCTCATTCCACAAATATAAAGAATCTTTCCTCGACTTGCAACCATTAGCGGCGAAAATGTGATGAAAAAAATCGATGACAGGTCTATATAAAAAGTCACCCCCGCTCTCACGAGCGAGGGTGACCAGAGTCAATAATACATGAAAAAACGCTATTTAGAGAGAGTCTCATCTTAAAACATTTCAAGGATGCATCCGCGCTTCGCCTCTTGTCAACCTCACGCCGTCAAAGCGGATAATATTTCAATCCTCTACTTTATTTGTGGCAAAGATAACGGTTTAAATCCACACTGCCAAATGTTTAGCAAGGATTTTTCATGCTTTACATGCAAAATTTGTAAAATACAAAGAAAAGCGGCTGTTACCAACCGCTTCCTATTACCAATTTGTCATTTTTTAATCCATTATCAAGTTATGTCCCGTCATCTCCGCCGGCTGCGGAATCCCCATGATGTGCAGGATAGAGGGCGCAACATCGGCCAGCACGCCACCTTCCTTAATCTTGGCGTTCTTGTTGCCGTCGGCCACGTAGATGAAGGGCACGGGGTTCAAGGAGTGCGCCGTGTTGGGCGAGCCGTCTTCGTTCAAGGCGTGGTCGGCGTTGCCGTGGTCGGCTATGATGATTACCTCGTAGCCGTTGGCGCGGGCCGCCTCCACGGTGGCGTTCACGCAAGCGTCGATGGCTGTCACCGCCTTTTGTATGGCCGTGTACACGCCCGTATGCCCCACCATGTCGCCGTTGGCGTAGTTCACCACAATGAAATCATACTTGCAGGTGCCAATGGCTTCCACCAATTTATCCTTCACTTCGTAGGCGCTCATCTCGGGCTTTAAGTCGTAGGTGGCTACCTTGGGCGAAGGCACCAAGATGCGGTCTTCGTTCTCGAAAGGCTTCTCGCGCCCGCCGTTGAAGAAGAAGGTGACGTGCGCGTACTTCTCGGTCTCGGCGATGTGAAGCTGCTTTTTGCCGCAGCCCGACAGGTACTCGGCCAGCGTGTTCTGCACGTTCTCTTTGTCGAAGAGTATGTGCAGGCCTTGGAAGGAGGCGTCGTAGGGCGTCATGCAGTAATACTGCAGGCCGGGAATGGTGTGCATGCCGTGTTCGGGCATGTCCTGCTGTGTCAAAACGATGGTGAGTTCCTTGGCACGGTCGTTGCGGAAGTTGAAGAAGATAACCACGTCACCCTCCTTGATGGTCCCGTCGCACGCGCCGTTCACAATGGGCTTGATGAACTCGTCGGTCACGCCCTCGTCATACGACTCCTGCATGGCCTGCACCATGTCAGTAGCCACCTTGCCTTGGCCGTTCACCACTTGGTCGTAGGCCACCTTGATACGTTCCCAACGCTTGTCGCGGTCCATGGCGTAGAAACGGCCGATGATGGAGGCCACAATGCCGGTGGACTGTGCCAAGTGTTCCTGCAACTGCGCGATGAATCCCTTGCCGCTCTGCGGGTCGGTGTCGCGGCCGTCCATGAAGCAGTGGATGTAGGTGTGCGCTATGCCATACTCCTTGGCGATGTCGCACAGCTTGAAAAGATGAACCATGGAGCTGTGCACGCCACCGTTGGACACCAAACCCAAGATATGGACAGACTTGCCGCGCTCCTTGGCATAGCTGTAGGCCGATACCACTTCTTTGTTCTTCGAGATAGATCCGTCGGCACAGGCGCGGTTAATCTTCACCAAGTCTTGGTAAACGATGCGGCCGGTGCCGATGTTCAAGTGTCCCACTTCCGAGTTGCCCATCTGTCCGTCGGGCAGTCCCACATTCTCGCCGCTGGCCTGCAACTGTCCGTTGGGATAGTTGGCAAGCAAGTGGTCCCAATAAGGTGTGGGCATATTGTAAATCACGTCGTCTTTCCCGCGGTCGCCTATTCCCCAACCGTCCAAAATCATTAAAAGGGCTTTCTTTTTCATATTATCCGGTTTTTAAATTGATTGCTTAGGTTGTCTGTCGTGCAACGGATTCCCACGGACGTGTCCGGAAAGGCGTCACCGCTCCTACAGCCTATAGGAACCGTTACATTCTCTTGCTGCAAAGTTACAAAAAAACGTGGTTATAAACGAGGCCCGCAGCTACATTCCACCGCTATTTATACTTTTTTGAGAGCTTTTACACCGTGGCGCTTGGGGGAGGCGAGGAAAGAGGCGGCACCACACCGCAGCGCGACACTACCCCGACCAGCTTGAAATGTTAAATATACTGAGAACCTGACAAATTATTCCCATTACGACAAAAGGTGGCGCGGCCACCGCCTATCTTTGCCGCCAAATCCATCGCCCGACAAAGATGATAAAAGAGCGGGCGGCGGAATATAAATAAAGAGAACGATATGGACACACAAGAGAACAAACCATTGTATTCCATTGCCGAGTTGGCATACTTCGAAGGCCAAGATTATCTATTGGATGAATTCGGTGTGGCCTACAGCAAAGACGGCAAGAAGTTATTGGCATACAGGGAGAATAGATTGGAGAACTATGCCGTGCGCGAAGGAACGGAAGTTATCTGCGAAAGGGCTTTTTACAGATGTGACCATTTAACCGCGATAGTCCTTCCCAAGAGTTTGACCGTCATTGGTAGAAACGCTTTCAGGGATTGTCCCTGTCTTAAGTCCGTGAACCTGCCTGAAGGCTTGCTCTCAATTGGAGCCAACGCATTTGCCAGGTGTGACAGCCTGCTGAAAATAGCCTTGCCTGAAAGCCTTAGAGAAATAACCAACAATGCCTTCGGCACCCACAGCGATTTGCAGATAACCAATAAATCGCCCTTCTTCAAGATTGAAAACAATCTGTTGATACAAGGCACCACCGCCATCGCACTTGTGGGCAAGCCCGATTATTTGAAAGTTCCCGATTATGTACGATCCTTTAGAAACTTCACACTCGCCTACTTCACGGGTCATGTCATAGAGTTTCCCGTAGGCTTGGCATCCACCCAGAGAACTACATTTTACGATGGCTTCAAGCAGTTGGAAAGAATCTATATAGACTGTCCGCCCGACGCCAACGAGCCGCTTGTCATCAAAAAGTTCAAGAGCCTTATACCCAACGGACTTCACAAATACATGCGCGTCAAGGGATGCCCCTCGACCTACGTTTCGGAAGAAGATTTAAAGGAAGCCACGACAGATGAATACGGCGTTTCATACAGCAAGGACGGCAAGCGGTTGTTGCGGTGCAAGCTCGATTATGACAACCCTACGCCATGGGAATACACCGTCCGTGAAGGGACGCAAGCTATCTGCCGGAACGCGTTTTGGCAAAAGAAGATCAAAAGCTACAACAAGCATCCCTTTATTTACGAGCCGTTCACGCTGATTCCCTCCACCGGGTTGTTGACGACCATCACTTTGCCCGACAGCTTGCTTTCCATAGGCGAGAACGCTTTCAGCAACTGCTGGAGCTTGACGAAGATACGGATACTGTGCGCTGAAGCAAGCGACGAGGCGGCCGTGAGAGCGAAATTCAAACGCATGCTCACCAAGGGGATGTTCAGGCGGATAGAGATAATCAAACAATAGAAATAATTGCATTGAAAATACGACAAATATGGAACAACTGCGGTGCGGCAAATGCGGGAAGATTATCGGCCGATACAGTATTAAATGTCCTTGGTGTAACAGTCCGCTCATAGATCAATGGACCGCGATGGCAGAAGCAGGTTCATCGGAAGCGCAAGACTTCTTGGCATGGTGTTATTACGAAGGGAACGGCGTGGAGAAAGACGACGTACAAGCAGCCAAGTGGTGGAGCATGGCGGCTGCAAAAGGGAACAGTGCCGCTTGCAACAGCTTGGGCGCATGCTATAACAATGGTGTGGGCGTGGAAAAGGATGAGGATAAAGCCATTAGATTATTCATGGAGGCGGCAAGTTGGAACTATGTAAAAGCCCAATACAATTTAGGGCAATGCTTCAGGTTTGGCATGGGTGTGGAGATAGATCTCGGTATAGCTGTTAAATGGTATGAAGCAGCGGCGAAACAGGGCGACCTTCCTTCAAAAGAAATATTGGAAGAAATGGGGCAAACCCCGTCCCTATCGACCTATAATCCGGATATATTATATTGTAATCACAACGACCATATAAAAGCGATAATGCACCCAAAGACGCTCATCGACCGCTATTTAGGGAAAATCATCAACAAATCTGACGTTTACAAAACTTTCGATACCATGATGCCCATAAAAGAGCGAACCGACAAAACTCTGTGCATTGAGGTATGACGGCAAAGAC
>JAJPYW010000091.1 GCA_021204715.1 Prevotellaceae bacterium | reverse complement strand
GTTGCCAGCTCTCCAAGATAGGCTGCCCCATCAAGGGCGACTTGAAATACGGCTTCCCCCGTTCCAACCCGGACGGCGGCATCAGCCTGCACGCCCGCTCCATATCTTTCATCCACCCGGTATCAAAACAGCCGGTCGAGGTGGAAGCGCCTGTCCCGGCGGACAACTTGTGGAACAGCTTCGCTTGAACGGCGCGGCGCATGGTAGTGCCAACGCCGGCTTCGGCCGCGAGCCGATACGTGCAAATGTTTCCTATCGATAATTTTTTCGGTTATATTATTGTTTTAATAAAAATATCGTTATCTTTGTGGCGGCGATTCCGCGGCTAATGACCACCGATTCGTCGGCGCGGGAGAACGGATCCGTCTGTTCTTTCCGCTTTTTTTATAACTTGCGTCAAACTTTTCTCGTCAAGAACCCACTTAATTTATATATAGCCGCTATACCTATTATATATATAGCCATTCCCTTTCATTTCCCGTTTTTTTGTTTTATATTTGTGAGGCAAAACCATTCATCACATTGCCATGATAAAAGAGATATTGGAGTACAACAAAAAGTTTGTGGAATCGAAGGGATACGAGAAGTATATAACCGGTAAATACCCCAAAAAGAAGATAGCCATCCTTACTTGCATGGACACCCGCCTGACCGAACTGCTGCCGGCGGCGTTGGGCATCCACAACGGGGACGCGAAGATTATCAAGAATGCCGGGGGCGTTGTTACCGACAAGTTCGGCGAAGCCATACGCAGCCTCTTGGTGGCCGTTTATGAACTTGGCGTGACAGACGTGATGGTCATCGCCCACACCGACTGCGGCGCCTGCCACATGAACGCAGCCGAAATGGAACAGCAGATGATGGCCCGTGGCATAGCGCGCGATACCATAGACCTTGTAGACTATTGCGGCCGGGACTTGAACGCTTGGCTGCAAGGCTTCGGCGATACCGGACGCTCGGTAAAGGATACTGTCCACGCCATCGCCAACCATCCCTTGATACCGCGCGACGTGCGTGTATCGGGCTTCATCATGGATTCGGTGACGGGCGCGTTGACTTTGGTGGAATAAGATAGAATGTTTTTTGGCTCTTTTATCACAAAAAAGTGGCAATAGGTGTTAGAATGTAGGTTTTTATTCTTATTTTTGCATCACTTTTTAGAGGTTGTAACCACAAAGATATGAACTGCCATCGTACATATACAGTCACTTGCATGGGCACCATGACGACCCTTAGGGGTTGGGGATAGTTTTTGTGTTTCTACGTGTTACACCAATTTTTCAAGCAGTTTTCTTTTTTAATCGAGTGTCGTCGCGCTTCACTGTGACGAAGTGTGCACATTCAAACTATTTACCGTTAACAACAGCAACCAAATAATGAAAGTCATGAAATTCGGCGGAACATCCGTAGGTTCCGCAAGCAGTATTCTCAATGTGAAACGTATCGTCGAAGCGGCTACCGAGCCGGTCATTGTGGTGGTATCCGCTCTGGGCGGGGTGACAGACCAGTTGATCCATATCTCGCAGATGGCCGCGGCGGGCGATGCCGCCTACGCGGGCTCTTACCGTGAAGTGGTGTACCGCCACGTGGCGTTGGTGAGCGAAGTGTTCCCCGAAGGGGAGACGCGCATGCAGTTGCAACGCCGGATAGGGGAGTTGCTCGACGAGCTGAAAGACATTTTCCAAGGAATCTATCTCATCAAGGACCTTTCACAGAAGACGTCGGATACCATTACCGGTTATGGCGAGCGGCTCTCCTCCATCATCGTGGCTGAACTCACGGGAGCCCGGTTGTATGACGCCCGGCTCTTCGTCAAGACCGAGAAGAAACATGCCAAGCATGTGCTTGATACCGAACTTACCAACACGCTCATCCGCCAGACGTTCAACCCCATGCCCCAACGGGCGTTGGTGCCCGGCTTCATCGCCACCGACAAGAACACCGGCGAAGCCACCAACTTGGGGCGCGGCGGTTCAGACTATACCGCCTCGATTATCGCCGCGGCGCTCGACGCCGACTCTTTGGAGATATGGACCGATGTGGACGGCTTCATGACCGCCGACCCGCGCGTCATCTCCACCGCCTACACCATCAACGAGCTGAGCTATGTGGAGGCCACCGAGCTGTGCAACTTCGGCGCGAAGGTGGTTTATCCGCCCACCATCTATCCCGTTTGCCACAAGAACATTCCCATACTCATCAAGAACACCTTCAACCCCGAGGGCGAGGGCACCGTCATCAAGCAGGAGGTGTCCAACCCGCTGAGCAAAGCCATCAAGGGCATCTCTTCCATCAACGACACCAGCCTGATAACGGTGCAAGGCTTGGGCATGGTGGGCGTCATCGGCGTGAACTACCGCATATTCAAGGCGTTGGCCAAGAACGGCATCAGCGTGTTCCTCGTATCACAGGCCTCTTCCGAGAACTCCACATCGATCGGCGTGCGCAATGCCGACGCAAGCTTGGCCTGCGAGGTACTTAACGAAGAGTTCGCCAAGGAGATAGAGATGGGCGAAATCTCACCCATCCAAGCTGAAAGAGACTTGGCTACGGTGGCCATCGTGGGCGAGAACATGAAGCACACGCCGGGCATCGCCGGCAAGCTCTTCGGCACGTTGGGACGGAACGGCATCAACGTGATAGCCTGCGCACAAGGCGCTTCCGAGACGAACATCTCCTTTGTGGTCGACGGCAAGTCGCTGCGCAAGTCGCTCAACGTCATCCACGATTCTTTCTTCCTTTCCGAATACCAAGTGCTCAACCTCTTTATCTGCGGCATCGGTACGGTGGGCGGCAGCCTCATCTCCCAGATACACAGCCAGCGGCAGAAACTCATGCAGGAGAACGGCCTGCAACTGAACGTGGTGGGCATTGCCGACGTAGACCGGGTGATGTTCAGCCGCGAGGGTTTCGACTTGGAGCGTTACCGCGAGGAGTTGAAAGAGAAAGGCATGCCCAGCACCTTGGAGACGCTGCGCGGCGGCATCATCGGCATGAACATATTCAACTCCGTCTTCGTGGACTGCACGGCCAGCGCCGGCGTGGCCTCGCTTTACAAAGACTTGCTGCAGCACAACGTGTCGGTGGTGGCGGCCAACAAGATCGCCGCTTCTTCGGAGTACGAGAACTACCGGCAATTAAAGCAGATTGCCCGTCAGCGCGGCGTGAAATACCTCTTCGAGACCAACGTGGGCGCGGGGCTTCCCGTAATCAACACCATCAACGACCTTATCCACAGCGGCGACAAGATACTCAAGATAGAGGCCGTGCTGAGCGGCACACTGAACTACATCTTCAACAAGATAAGCGCCGACGTGCCTTTCAGCAAGACCATACGCATGGCGCAGGAGGAGCGCTATTCCGAACCCGACCCGCGCATCGACTTGAGCGGCAAGGACGTCATCCGCAAGTTGGTTATCTTGGCGCGCGAGGCCGGATACCGGGTGGAGCAAGACGATGTGGAGAAGCACCTCTTCGTGCCCGACGCCTTCTTCGAGGGCTCCTTGGACGACTTCTGGAAGCGCGTGCCCACGTTGGACGCCGGCTTCGAGCAGCGCCGCAAGGTGTTGGAAGCCGAACACAAGCACTGGCGCTTCGTGGCCCGCTTGGAAGACGGCAAGGCCTCGGTGGGCTTGCAGGAAGTGGGCATGAGCCACCCCTTCTACGATTTGGAAGGAAGCAACAACATCATCCTCCTGACCACGGAACGCTACAAGGAGTATCCCATGATGATCAAAGGCTACGGTGCCGGCGCAGGCGTGACGGCGGCCGGTGTCTTCGCCGACATCATGAGCATCGCCAACGTGTAAGGGACGCTCTGCAAGGACAATGTGGAGCAGTCAGGAACGAAAGCTGAACGATAACAGATGAAACACATTATCATATTGGGCGACGGCATGGCCGACCATGCCGTCGAGTCGTTGGGCAGCCGCACCCTCCTGCAGGCGGCACACACTCCTTACATGGACTTGTTGGCCCGCATGGGACGTGTGGGGCGCATGACGACCGTCCCCCACGGCTTCCACCCGGGAAGCGAAGTGGCCAACTTGGCCGTGTTGGGCTACGACCTGCATAAAGTCTATGAAGGACGCGGCCCCTTGGAAGCGGCGAGCATGGGCGTGGAGTTGCAGCCCGGCGAGATAGCCATGCGGTGCAACTTGGTGTGCATCGAAGGAGAGCTGATAAAGAACCATTCGGCCGGCCACATCAGCAGCGCCGAAGCCGCCGGGCTGATCGCTTTCCTGCAGGAAAAGTTAGGCAGTGCGCGCGTGCGCTTCTATCCCGGCGTGCAGTACCGCCACTTGTTGGTGATAAAAGGAGGCGACAAGCGTTTGGACTGTACCCCGCCCCACGACGTGCCCCTGCAACCCTTCCGTCCGTTGTTGGTAAAGCCCGCAAAGGGCACGGAAGAGATAACCGTTCCCGCTCCCGGCTGCGAGCTCACGCCCGTGCAGACTGCCCGGTTGCTCAACGAACTCACCCTCAGCTCGCAGGCGTTGCTGCCCGCGCATCCCGTCAACCGGAAGCGTGTGGCCGCCGGCAAGGACGCCGCCAACAGTATATGGGCGTGGAGCCCCGGCTACCGGCCGCAAATGGAGCCATTGTCACGGCGCTTCCCCCAAGTGAAGCGGGGCGCGGTCATATCGGCCGTCGACCTTATCAACGGCATCGGCGCCTACGCCGGCTTGCGGCGCGTCAGCGTGGAGGGTGCCACAGGACTGTATGACACCAATTACGAGAACAAAGTGGCCGCCGCCTTGGACGCCCTGCGCAGCGACGATTTCGTCTACCTGCACATCGAGGCCAGCGACGAGGCCGGACACGAAGGCGACGTGCCCTTGAAAATGCTCACCATAGAGAACTTGGACAAGCGCGTGGTGGGCCCCATCTACGAGGAGGTCAAGACATGGCAAGAGCCGGTGGCCATCGCCGTGCTGCCCGACCACCCCACCCCATGCGCCTTGCGCACCCACACCGCCGAGCCGGTGCCGTTCCTCATCTGGTACCCCGGCATCGAGGCCGACGAAGTGCTGACATTCGACGAAGTGGCCGCCTGCAGCGGCAGCTACGGCATGCTCCAAGGAGACACTTTCATCCAAACATTCATGCGGGAAGCTTGATTTCCGTACAATTATAACAACACAGCCATGACCTATTACAGTACCAACCGCCGCACCCCCGAAGTGACGCTCGAAGAGGCGGTCATCAAGGGACTCGCCGCCGACAGGGGGCTTTTCATGCCCTCGGTCATCAAGCCTTTGCCCCAAGCCTTTTACAACACCATCGAGACGCTTTCGTTCCAAGAGATTGCCTGCCGCGTGGCGGGCGCTTTCTTTGGTGAAGACATCCCCAAGGAGACGCTCGACCGGCTTGTATGCGACACCCTTTCCTTCGACACGCCTTTGGTGAAGGTGACAGACCACATCTATGCGTTGGAACTCTTCCACGGCCCCACACTCGCATTCAAGGATGTGGGCGCCCGCTTCATGGCCCGCTTGTTGGGCTATTTCATCCGCAAGGAGGGAAAGCGCCAAGTGCATGTTTTGGTGGCTACATCGGGCGACACGGGCAGTGCCGTGGCCAACGGATTCTTGGGCGTGGAAGGCATCCACGTGCATGTGCTCTACCCCAAAGGGAAGGTGAGCGAGATACAAGAGAAGCAGTTCACCACCTTGGGACAGAACATCACCGCCTTGGAAGTGGAAGGTACTTTCGACGACTGCCAAGCCCTGGTAAAGGCCGCCTTCATGGACAAGCAACTCAACGCCCGCCTCGCGCTGACCAGCGCCAACTCTATCAACGTGGCCCGTTTCCTGCCGCAGGCTTTCTATTACTTCCACGGCTATGCGCAGTGGAAGAAGACGGCAGGCGGAATGAATGGCGGCACGGACGCCGCCCCTGTGGTGTGCGTGCCGAGCGGCAACTTCGGCAACATCACCGCCGGGCTCTTTGCAAGGCGCATGGGCTTGCCTGTGAAGCGTTTCATCGCCGCCAACAACCGCAACGACGTCTTCTACCAATACCTGCAGACCGGCGTGTACACGCCCCGTCCCAGTGTAGCCACCATAGCCAACGCCATGGACGTGGGCGACCCGAGCAACTTCGCCCGGGTGCTCGACCTTTACCAAGGAAGCCATGCGGCCATTGCCGCCGAGATAAGCGGCGCCACCTATACCGACGACCGGATAGCCGACACCATACGCCGCGTGTGGAGCGCGCGCCACTACCTGCTCGACCCGCACGGCGCCTGCGGCTACCGCGCCCTTGAAGAAGGATTAAGGCAAGGCGAGCAAGGCATCTTCTTGGAGACGGCCCATCCCGCCAAGTTCAAGGATACGGTGGAGCACATCATCGGCGGGGAAGTAACAGTGCCGGCCAAATTACAAGCTTTCATGCAGGGACGCAAGCAAACGGTGCCCATGCCCAAAACGTTCGAGGCGTTCAAGGAATACTTGATGACATTATAAAGATAGTACGGCCGTTGCCTCAACATGGCACGGCCGTTTTTCTTTGCAATGTATAACCGCTGTCGTTCTAAAGCCCATACCGTTTTCTTTGCAACCCTTCATACGCCTGCTTTTCCCCGCGCCACCGCCGTTACCACTCTATATTTGCGGTGAAAGCGCCCTGCTTCGCAGGTTTTTTGCAGAATTTCATATATAAAATGAGCGGATACTCCTTTTATTCATTATTTTTGCAGCACTTAAAAACGAGAGAAGACCATGACACTATCTTTATTCCTGCTGGCCCTCCTTGCCGAAGACGGCATGGGCAAATTGCAAACCCTCATCCAGCAGTTCATCACATGGGCTGTGGGCGCCGGTGGAAACATCATCGGGGCGATTATCATCTTCGTTGTGGGACGCGTCCTGATCACCTTCCTGAAGAAGTTGGTGGCAAGGGTAATGTCCAAAAAGAAAGTAGACGCCAGCATACAAGGCTTCGTCAAGAGCTTGGTGAACATACTGCTTACCGTGCTGCTCATCGTGGCCGTGGTGGGCAAGCTCGGTGTGGAGACCACCTCGTTCGCGGCGTTGCTCGCTTCGGTGGGCGTGGCCGTGGGCATGGCCATGTCGGGCAACCTGCAGAACTTCGCAGGCGGGCTCATCATCCTCTTGTTCCGTCCCTTCAAGGTGGGCGACTTCATTGAAGGACAAGGTGTTTCGGGCACCGTGCGCGAGATTCAGATTTTCCATACCATTCTCTTGACTCCCGACAACAAAGTGATTTACGTGCCCAACGGCTCGCTGAGCAGCGGCACCGTGGTGAACTACAGCCACGAGTCCATACGCCGTGTGGACTGGGTAGTGGGCGTGGAGTACGGGCAGGACCTTGCCCAAGTGGAGCAGACCGCGCGCCGCGTCATAGCAGCCGACAAGCGCGTCTTGGAGAACCCCGCCCCCTTCATCGCCGTGAACGAACTCTCTTCGAGCAGTGTGGACATCGTTATCCGCGTGTGGGTGAACAGCGCCGACTATTGGGATGTCTATTTCGACCTGCGCAAGGCCATCTACAACGGCTTCAACGAGGCGGGCATCGGCTTCCCGTTCCCGCAACTCACGCTGCACCAAGCCAAAAGTTGAACACATCCTCTTTCGCCTTTATAAGGAGACGGAAAGGCAAAGGTATAGCTGAATAGAAACATTTATCAACTCAACACATATCAAATGAAAAATTACCTGTTAATCGCCATGTTGGGCATGACAACCCTGAGCTTGTCAGCCCAAGACACCCCCGGGGACAATCCCGGTCAAGAAGAAGAGGGTTTTGTATTCACCACCGTCAAGGAGAACCCCATCACCTCCATCAAGAACCAGAACCGTTCAAGCACCTGCTGGAGCTTCTCTTCCATCGCTTTCTTGGAGAGCGAGTTGCTGCGTATGGGCAAGGGAGAATATGACCTTTCAGAGATGTTCGTGGTGCACCACACCATGGTGGACCGCGCCCAGAACTACGTGCGCTACCACGGCGACAGCTCCTTCTCTCCCGGCGGCAGCTTCTACGATGTGATGTACTGCCTGCGCAACTACGGCATGGTGCCCCAAGAGGCGATGCCCGGCATTATGTACGGCGACACGCTGCCCGTGCACAACGAGCTCGACGCCGTGGCCGAAGGCTACATGAACGCCATTGCCAAGGGCCACCTGCGCAAGCTCACGCCCGTATGGAAGAACGGTCTATCGGCCATTTACGACACCTATTTGGGAGCGTGCCCGGAGCATTTCACCTACAACGGCACCGACTATACGCCGCTCACTTTCGCCCAGAGCTTGGGCATCAACCCCGACGACTACGTGTCGCTGACCTCTTTCACACACCACCCCTTCTACACCCAGATGAACATCGAAGTGCAGGACAACTGGCGTAACGGGCTCTCATGGAACCTGCCCATGGACGAGTTCATGGAGGTAATGGACAACGCCATCAACAACG
>JAJPYW010000191.1 GCA_021204715.1 Prevotellaceae bacterium | reverse complement strand
CTACCTCTTGCAAGGATTTCGGATGCCTTTCTCGATACATCTCTTCCTAAGAGAAAGATTCAAAAAATGAGAAAAAAACAGTGTCGTGACAAAAGGGTTGGGGCTTTGTGCCTAAAATTCGTACATCCCTTCTTTCTTCAAAGGACGTTTCATGCTTTGTGTCGCGATGATATCTTCAAGTCCTCGCAGGCGGTGCAGGTCGGAGCCAAGGGTGTCTATCATTCCTTTCTTGAGAAGCCATTCCGCACGTTTTTGGACTGTACGGCCATACATGCCCACGGGCGAGAAGAGGTTCATTTGGAACTTGATGTCCATATCTTTTAACTTGCGGTAGTCGTCTAATGACATGTACACGTAGCGTTCGGGATGGGCCAGTATGGGGTGGTAGCCTTTTGATTTTACTTGTTGCAAGGTGCCGTAGAGGTCCATAGGCGGGTTGAAGTAGGAGGTCTCGACAAGCAAGTGGGTGCCTTCGGTGCCAATGGGCATGAGCTCGCCTTGCTCGAGGCGTTCTTCGAAGAGGTTGTCGATCATGTTCTCGGCGGCAAGGTGCAGGGTGATTTTACCTTGTGGCACTTGGCCGGCAGCGGCGGCTTGGTCGCCGTAATAGGCGGCTTGTAGTTCAAGGAAGCGGGTGCGGAGGGCAGCGGGGGTGTTGGGCACGTCTTCCATGATGTGGGGTGTGAGCCACACTTCACGCACGCCTTCCCTCTCGTAGATGGCAAGGATGCCCAAGGCTTCTTTCATGGTGCGCACGCCGTCGTCCACACCGGGCAGGATGTGGGAGTGGTGGTCGGTGAAGCCTTGGAACACGCCGCTTCCTCGCAGTGAGTATTTCTTTCCGAATCCTAAGAACATCTTGGAAAGGGTTTACTTCTTGTTGTCGTCTTCGTCTTCATCGTCGACAGGCTTGTTGCTGGTGTAGTGGTAGCCGTAACCGTAGCCGTAATGGTAGCCGTAGCGGTAACCGTAATGGTAGCGGCTGCCACCGCCGGCGGTGCCGTTGAGGATGAGTGTCATGTTCTTGTATTTCTTCTCTCGGTGTATGTTCTCGAGTTCTTCGAGCATGGAGCGTTCGAGCAGCCCGGCGCGCACCACGAAGATGGTGCGGTCGGCTTGTTTCTCGATGATCTGGGTATCGGCTACCAACTCGATGGGCGGGCAGTCGATGAGTATGTAGTCGTACTTGGCCCGGAGGTCTTTGACAAGTTGGCCGAAGCGCGGCTCTTCGAGCAACTCGGCGGGGTTGGGCGGGATGTGGCCGATGGGCATCACTTCCAAGCCGCCGTGTTCCTTGTCGACTACAATGAGGTCTTCGTAGTGGTCGATGCGCTGTGCCAAGTAGTCGCTCATGCCTCGACGGGGCGAGCCGACGTAGGCCGAAGAGGTGCCGTGGCGCAGGTCGCCGTCGATGACCAGCACTTTCTTTTTCTTGACGGCCAAGCTGGCGGCGATGTTCATGGCAAGGAACGACTTGCCGCTGCCGGCGTTGAACGAGGTGATGAGGATGACATTGGCCGTGCCGCCTTTGCCGGTGATGAACTCCAAGTTGGTGCGCACCACGCGGAAGGCTTCGTTGATGATGTCGCGGCGGCCTTCTTTGACCACGATGACGCGCTTGGTCTTCTCGGGCTTCTTGCCACGCACCTTGTTGAACCACTTCATGAAAGGCGACATGCGCTTGGATTGTTCCCACATGGGGACTTCGCCGATGAACGGCAGCGACACGCCTTCCAAGTCCTTGCGGCCGCGCACCTTGGTGTTGAGCATCTCGCGGATGAAGATGATGGCGGCGGGTATCATCACGGCGATGACGAAGGCCACCAGCAAAATGACTTTCTTACGCGGGGCAATGGGCAGCAGGTTGCCGGTGGGCGGGGTGATGAGCCGCGTGTTGTAGGCGGTGAAGGCTTGGGACAGCTCGTTCTCCTCGCGCTTCTGCAAGAGGAAGAGGTACAGGGCTTCCTTGACTTTCTGCTGACGGCCTACGGCGAGCAGGTACTTGGCCTGGTTGGGGTTGGCGGCTATCTGGTCGGTGGTGCGCCGGTCTTCTTTCTGGAGTTCCTTGATTTGGGTGTTGAGCGTTACCACCAAGTTGTCGATGGAGGAGAGGATGGCCGAGCGCATGGTGGCGAGTTGCTGGTCCAAGTCGACTACCAAGGGGTTGCGCTCGCTGCTGTTGGCCACAAGGTTGTTGCGCTGCAGCTGGGCGGTGTTGTATTCGGATATCTGCTTCTCGATGCTGGCGCTCTCGATGCCGGAGTTGACGGGCAGCAACTGGTTGGTGTTGGAGTTGCCCGACAGGTAGTTGCGCACGTAGCGGGCCATGGAGAGGCGGGTGTTGAGCTCGAGGATGCGGTTGTTAGTCTGCTGCGACTGCGTCATGTAGAGGTTGGAGGCGGCCTCGACGTCGGGCAGGAGGTTCTTGCTCTTGTAGGAGGAGATGTCTTCGTCGACATCGCCCAATTCGCGTTCCAAAATGCCCAAACGGTCGTTGATGAACATCGTGGTGGAGATGGCTATCTCGTTCTTGTCGCGCACCCAGTTTTCTTTGTAGACGGAGATGAGCATGTTGAGCACGTCTTCGGCACGCTGTATGGAGACATCTTTATAGGAGAGGCTGATGACAGTGGCCTTGTCGTCGTTCAGGGTGACGCTGAGGCTTTCGGTGCAGGCGTCGACCTTGTCGTAGAGGTTGGTGCGGGTGACGTAGATGTGGGGATCGCCTTCGTTCTGGAAGTAGGTGTCGTAGCCGGTGGCGGAGGTGACGGTGACTTTGCCAAGGGGCGTGTCGAAGGTGTCGCCCACCTTGCCCTTGATTTTGTCGGGGCCGTTCTCCACATCGCGGTCTTCATTGGAGGCTACGAAGTCGGAGAGGGTGACGGAACCGTCTTCTTTCAGGTCGAGTTCCAGCTCGGCGTTCTCGTTGTCGGCCAGCTCGGGGAAGGCTACTTTCACAGGCAAGGCGGCGCCGTAGAGCGTCTCTTTGTGGAAGGTGCCGGATACTTTGTAGTCTACGTCAATCTGCAACCGCTTGATCATCTCCAAGATAACGGCGGGCGACTGCAGGGCTATCAACTCGTTGTTGACGTTGGTGCCCACTTGCGAGAGCCCCAAATCGGCGAACATGGAGGAGACATCGCTGGTGACGGACTTGCCTTTGCTGTCTTCCTTGATGAGCAGGGAGGCCGAGCGGATGTAAACGGACGGGGACGTGAGGATGTAGATGACCGCAATGCAGAGTACCACTGCCAAGGAGAGGACGAACCATTTCCATTTGGCCAAGCACAGGTACCATATATCTTGCAGGTTGATGACAACTTCTTCGTTGCCCGCGGCGTTCTGGGTCGTATTTGTTACACTCATCGAATAAAAGTTATTTGATTGGTCAACGGGGGATTTATAGGTTTATATGGTTAGTCGAATATGAGGATGCCGATTGACGTGAGCAGCGAGGCGAGCGATATCCAGAACGAGGTGGACCTCACGTTGTTGCCGTTGATGGTGGACTGGCGGGCGCGCACGGAGTTGGGCTCCACGTAGACTACATCGTTTTGGCGCAGGTAGTAGACGGGCGAGGCGTAGAGTTGCTTGGCCGAGGTGAGGTCGACCGAGTAGGCCGCTTGCTTGCCGTCTTCTTCCTCGCGCAGCACGAGCACGTTGTCGCGCTTGCCGTAGATGGTGAGGTCGCCGGCCCGGCTGATGGCGTCGAGCAATGTCACTTTGTCGCGGTCGATGCTGAAGCGGCCGGGTGTCTTCACTTCGCCCAAGACGGCGAACGAGAGGTTGACGAACTCGACGGTGACAACGGGATCTTTGACAAGGTCTTCGCTGATGAGCCTCTCTTTGATGTACTGGGCTATTTCAGCGCGTGTCTTTCCGCCGATGTTGAGCTTGCCCAAGACGGGAAAGTCAATGTTGCCTTCCAAGTCGATGGTGTAGTTGAGCACTTGCTGGCTTTGGCTACCCAAGTTGGAGTACTCGCCTTGGCCCACACGGTGGGTGATGATGGGCAGGTTAAAGAGGTCGGAAAGCTGCGGATCCCTGCAGTTGACGATAATGGATATCTTGTCTTCGGGCTGGACTACAATTTGCTTGGGTTGGGTAACCTCTTCCAACACTTCTTCGGGCAGGTCTTGGAAATAAGTTATTTGCTTGGTCGAGTTGCAGGAAAAGAGCAAGAGCGACGCAAGCAAAAGGGGAATGGCTTTCTTGAGGTTCATATACATAAAAAGTTTTTGTTATCGGGGCGTTGAGGCAAGTCACCGGACGGGAAGGCGGTCGTGTCCAAGGGCTTGGTCGTAGTCGTCGAGCCGGTTGATGAGTTGTCGTTTCGATTTCTTGGGGTTGGCTTCGCGGCGCCAGGCATCGACCAGCCCGTGAGCCATGCCGTGGTAGATGCTGTTGTCGGTGCAGCCGTAGAGGGACACGAGCAACAAGGCGCGCGCTTGTTCGGCTTTGACCAACGGAAGCATAGCGTGGACGACGCTTACGAGTTGTTCCCGTTCTTCCATTTTTCCCAAAAGGGTGTAGGCGGGCAGCAGGAGGGCGTAGAGCTTGCAACGCATCACGCCGGTATCGGGGCGCAGGCCCGCATATTGCTGCAGTGCTTCGGTGGCAAGGGCCTCGTCGGTTGCGGAAACATGGTGCGTGGTATAGTAATTACACAAGGCTTCGTGCAGGCCGTCGGTAAAACGGTTGTCGTCCAAGCGGGTGTAGAGACGCTTGCCGCTGCCTTCCAAAGCCACTACTTCGTACTCTCCGGAGCGCACATCGAGAAGAGGAATCCACTTCCAGCCTTCCAAGCACACCATGATGGTCTTGCTGTCGCTCTTGGGCGAGGCGACGACATTGGCCTCGGCTCCTTTGAAGCAGCCTGCAGTGATGCGCACACGGTCGCCTTTGACCAAGATGCCGGGCTGGGGCGTGTAGACGGGCAATACGTTGGAGTAGGATTCAGCTATCCAGCGCAGGTTGCGCATCTCGCCGTCGGGCAGGTAGGGGAAGTGTCCGCCACCGGCGTCCTTGACGCGCGGCAGGAAGTTATAGAGAGGCATGGCATTCTTTAAACGGCGCAGTTCATGCTCGGAAGCGTGTACGAACACGTAGTTGTATAGCAACGGACGGGACGTGCGCCGCAGGATACCGTTTTCCCAACGCATCTCCACGTAGGAGGGTGCGAAGTAGTCGAACGTGGGCTCTCCTTCGCGCTTGCGGCGGTCGAGTTCGGCCTGAAGCCCTTTAGGGGCTCCTTTGTGGCAAGAGGGAAGCGTCAACACATACCACCTCACCGTGCGGCTGTTTTTCATGCGGTCCGTCAGAGGGGACTGCATGGGCGGTGGGTTGAGGATTGCGGTGTCGTTCATGTCCATTTTAGCTGAATCGTTGGTCTCGAGCATTTCTCAGCCATACCGGCAGCGTTTAATAAGCTGCTGATATACAATGATTTATTGAATATACAAAGGAGAATCTTTGAAAAATTCATTACTCTTGAATCTTTTCTTTCTGATAGACCACCATTGCGGTTGCAAAAGTATAACTTTTTAACCAATCTCACAACATTTTTCCCTATTAATTTACAAACCCTTTTTACCCCCCCCATGGGATTTTCCTATATATCAATGATTTATATGCTATTCACGCGCTTTACCAATAAAAAAAGCCCGGATAGCGTGCCCGTCCCCGAAGGGAGTGCCTCCTTAACGCAGGCAGTCCAAGTAGGCGTGGACGGTGCGTTCCAGCCCCAAGTACAGGGCGTCGCTCACCAATGCGTGGCCTATGGAGACTTCGTCTATCCAAGGAATATGGCGGTAGAGGTAGTTCAAGTTCTGCAGGTTCAAGTCGTGCCCGGCATTGAGTCCCAATCCCAAGTTGCGTGCCGCTGTGGCCGCTTCGAGGAAGGGGGCGATGGCCGTTTCGGGGTTTTGGGGGTAGAGGGAGGCGTAGGGCTCGGTGTAGAGTTCCACACGGTCGGCTCCCGCGCGTGCGGCATATTCCACCATCTCGGTGTCGGCGGCTACAAACACGGAAGTGCGTATGCCGGCATGCTTGAAGGCGTCCAGCACTTCGGCAAGGAAAGAGGCGTGTGTCTTGGTGTCCCAGCCTGCGTTGGAGGTGATTTGGTCGGGGCTGTCGGGCACCAAGGTGACTTGGTGGGGCTTCACTTTCGTCACCAAGTCGATGAAGTCGGGTGCGGGATACCCCTCTATGTTGAATTCGGTGTGCAACAAGGGACGCAACTCATACACATCGGCCCGGCGTATGTGGCGCTCGTCGGGACGCGGGTGCACCGTGATGCCTTGGGCTCCGAAAGTTTCACAGTCTAAAGCTACCTTGACAACATTGGGCACATTGCCGCCGCGGGCGTTGCGCAAAGTTGCGATTTTATTGATATTCACGCTTAATTTCGTCATGGTTCTCGCTATAAAACGGGGCAAAATTACAAATTAATGGTGATAAGTAGCGTGCGATTGGGAAAAAAATGCCATATTTGCAGGAACAAGCAGAGAAAGGAAATGAAGTTCGCCCTGTTCGGAAATAGTTATCAGGCCAAGAAATGCTCGCACGCCGAGCGGTTGTTCGAGTTGTTGGAGCGGCACGGTGCCGAGTTGTGCGTCAGCCGGGAATTCTATGAATTCCTCGAGGGGCAGATGCACTTGCACGTGCCACAGGCCCGCCTCTTCGACGGCAGTGACTTCGAGGCCGACATGGTAATCAGCATCGGGGGCGACGGCACGTTCTTGAAAGCGGCCAGCCGGGTAGGGAAAAAGAATATCCCCATCTTGGGTATCAATACGGGGCGGTTGGGCTTCTTGGCTTCCATTCCGCCTGAAGAGATGGAGGAGGCGTTCAGCGAGATTCATGCCCGCCGCTTCGATGTGGAAGAACGCAGCGTGCTGCAGTTGCGCTGTGACAACCCCAAGTTGATGGAGACGCCTTACGCGCTGAACGAGATTGCCGTGCTGAAACGTGACAGCTCGTCGATGATTACCATCCGCGCCTACGTAAACGGGGAGTTCTTGAACACTTACCAAGCCGACGGGCTGATTGTGGCCACACCTACCGGCTCCACGGCCTATTCACTGAGTGTGGGAGGCCCGGTGATTGTGCCTCACAGCAAGACCATCGCGCTGACGCCGGTGGCTCCTCACAGCTTGAATGTGCGCCCCATCGTGATTTGCGACGACTGGGAGGTGACGCTCGACGTGGTGAGCCGCAGCCACAACTTCCTTGTGGCCGTTGACGGACGCAGCGCGGCGTGCATGGAGAGCACCCGCCTTTCTATTTCGCGGGCCGACTACACTGTGAAGGTGGTAAAACGCCTCGACCACCACTTCTTCCAGACGTTGCGCGGGAAGATGATGTGGGGAGCCGATGTGAGGTGACGCCGGGGTGCTCCTCGGGTAATTTCCGGGATATATATATGCTATAAAAAAACCCGCTACAATCACTTGCCGCGGGGTTATGCCTTTTCGTTAAACCTAATAACCCTCAAAATACTTGATGAGCATTTTGAGCTATTATGGCCACGCAAGGCCAGAAAAAAATCAGATTTTGTTTCTAATTTAGAGCGCGCCTACCTCTTTCAAGGCACCGTTGGTTTTGCGCACGGCAGCGGCACTGGCGGCGAACTTGGCCTTCTCTTCTTCGTTGAGATCCAATTCCACAACCTTCTCCACACCATTCTTGCCCAAGATAACGGGCACGCCGATGCAGATGTCTGTCTGGTCATACTCGCCTTCCAAATATGCCGAGCAAGGCATCATTCTCTTCTTGTTGTGCAGGATGCAATCGCTCATGAAAGTGGCGGCTGCACCGGGAGCATACCAGGCCGACGTGCCAAGCAGCTTGGTGAGCGTGGCACCGCCCACCATGGTGGATGCGGCTACTTCATCGAGCTTTTCCTTGCTGAGCAGCTGGGTGACGGGGATGCCTTTATAGGTAGCCAAACGTACCAGCGGAATCATGGTGGTGTCGCCGTGTCCGCCGATGACCATACCCTCTACTTCGTTGGCGTTGCAGCACAAGGCCTGCGAGAGGTAATATTTGAAACGGGAGCTGTCGAGCGCACCGCCCATGCCGATAATGCGGCTCTTGGGCAAGCCAAGGTCTTTCATTGACAGGTAGGTCATGGTGTCCATGGGGTTGGCCACTATAATCAAGATGGCATTGGGGGAGTATTTCAAGATGTTCTCAGCCACACCTTTTACAATGCCTGCATTCACGCCGATGAGCTCTTCACGCGTCATGCCCGGCTTGCGGGGCATGCCCGATGTGATGATGGCGATATCTGAACCTGCAGTCTTCGCATAGTCGTTGGTACAACCTACAAGCGTGCTGTCGAACCTCAACAACCAGGCCATCTGCATCATATCCATTGCTTTACCTTCTGAAATGTTCTCTTTGACATCCAGCATTACCACTTCATCGGCCACGC
>JAJPYW010000067.1 GCA_021204715.1 Prevotellaceae bacterium | reverse complement strand
TATATCAAGAAAAACGCCATTTATGTGTGTTTTTCTTACACTTTATTTTATGCTGTGCAACACATCCATTACCTTTGCAACGTGAAAAGATGGAAGGAGAAGCACAGCAAAAGAAGCAGTCTTCAACACACATTCTTTTTACAAGATTGTTTTTAGGATTAACAAGAAAGGAAAGGTAATTATGAAACGTTTTGGATTGACATTAATGGCAGCATTGTGTATTAGCGCTACGACTTTCGCAGCCGGCAACCAGCCCACCGAAAGCAATTGGTACGAGAACATCAATGTGAACAAATTGGGCCGGTATTTGAACCTCACCGCCGACCAGCACCAAGAAGTAACCGGCATCATCAACACGTTCGGACGACAGATGTACCGCGCCGAGAACGCCGGCAAGAACCAAGACAAGCGCGTGCGCCGCGCAGTAAACAGCAACCTTAGAATGATGTGGCAGACACTCGACGACAAGCAGTATGCCGACTACAAGCACCTGATGGACGTCACCTTGGACAACAAAGGCATCGAGCTGAAATAACGCCGGAAGGCTGACACTCTTACTATTATTTTATCAAAAGGGAGCGTGTGCTAAAAGCCCACGCTCCCTTTTGTTTTTTATTATACTTTTACTTTACAAGTATTTTCAGCTTGGTACCCTTGTCCACATCAGAAGAACTCAATTGGTTCCACTTGATTATATCCGCAACGCTGACGTTATAGGCAGCCGCGATGGTAGAAAGGGTTTCCCCTTCTTTAACCTCATGGAAGAACACCATCGTCTGTCCCGATTGCTCGCTACCGGTAGACACATTTGTCGGTGTCTGTGTGCCTCCTTGATAGAGCGGAGTTCCCTCAACTACATAGCTGCTTTGTCCGTAAAGGAAAGCCCACCAACTTTTGGACCTAACTACACCATCTACCAATCCCACGGCACCGGGATACTTCTCAATGGCCTTGTCAATAGCCTCTTTCAAATTTGGCGTACCAATCGGAAAGACCAAAATCGTACTGGCTTTATCAACGCCTTTAACCCGCTGATTAGCTTTTTGCAGCGTAGCAGCCTCTGCCCCTAAAGGTACATTCTTTGTCGAGATCATTGTAAAATCAGTCAGTCTATGGGAACAGCTGCTCATTCCCATCAGCAGAAGTAAAGCTCCTACTGTCAATGAAATCTTTTTCATTATAAAAAATTCCCTGTCTTCCAGTTCCCCAAGACCTTTAAATATTAAACACCGAAGCGTGGAACTGCAAATGCCACACCCGAATTGAAGGTCGTAGGAAACCCTTGGTACGATATGGATATAGCAGTCCACGCTATAGCGTGAAACCACTATGCTTTCCTGTGTACCAAAATTGAAAATTTCCTACGTTCTCAATTCACAAGATAAGCATAACGCTTCTTAATAATCTAACATGTTTTGGACAAGATATGCACCCTATCCGATGCAAAAATACTATATTCCTACAAATAATCGCTATATGATTGAAAAAAATATTACACTACAGCCGAATATTCTCTCTATGAACGTATCTACCGTCAGGCATGCTCAAAGAATCCTTACGGGCATACACATCCCCAAGCCGACGTATCATGTCATAGAATCATAAAGGACAACAATCCTTTAACCGATCCAGCCGATAGGTTATGCTCTTTCTTATAAGAAAAGGACCGTAAAGCCGGGTGTTTAAGGGGTTGAAGGGCATGGATTCTTGACATATATCAAGAAAAACGCCATTTATGTGTGTTTTTCTTACACTTTATTTTATGCTGTGCAACACATCCATTACCTTTGCAACGTGAAAAGATGGAAGGAGAAGCACAGCAAAAGAAGCAGTCTTCAACACACATTCTTTTTACAAGATTGTTTTTAGGATTAACAAGAAAGGAAAGGTAATTATGAAACGTTTTGGATTGACATTAGCAGCAGCATTATGCATTAGCGCAGCTACATTCGCAGCAGGTAACGACGCGAACAATACCAATTGGTACGAGAACATCAATGTGAACAAATTGGGCCGGTATTTGAATCTCACCGCCGACCAGCACCAAGAAGTAACCGGCATCATCAACACGTTCGGACGCCAGATGTACCGCGCCGAAAATGCCGGCAAGAACCCGGAAAAGCGCGTGCGCCGCGCCGTCTACAGCAACCTCAGACTGATGCAGCAGACGCTCGACGACAAGCAGTATGCCGCTTACAAGCGCTTGATGAACGTCACCTTGGACAACAAAGGCATCGAGCTGAAATAACGCCGGAAGGCTGACATTCTTCCTACTATTTTATCAAAAGGGAGCGTGTGCCAAAAGCCCACGCTCCCTTTTCGTATCGCTTGACCGCCCCACAGAACCGCCCTTTATAACAGGAACCGCATGGGCAGAGCGAACCCATCACAACTACACCCCGCCCCACAGAACAGCCCATTTGTAATAGAAGCCGCACGGACACTGCGAACACATCACAACCACATTCCGCCCCACAGAACAGCCCATTTGTAATAGAAGCCGGGCGGGACATGACAAACCTGTTACAAAAACAGCCGGTTGGGAACATAAAAAGGAAGAAAAATTGATTTATATCAAGAAAAAAGCACTTCGCCGCACGTTTTACACACACTTGTTTTTATGTTATAAAACATATTCTTACCTTTGCAACGTAAAAAGATTGATAAAGAAGCCAGACGTTTGGCATGGTCTTCAATAGGTATTCTTTTTATGGATTGTTTTTAGGTATAACATTAAAAGAAAGGTAATTATGAAACGTTTAGGATTAACATTAGTGGCAGCATTATGCCTTAGCGCGGCCGCTTTCGCAGCCGGGAACAGACCGGTGGAAGACAATTGGTACAACAACATCAACGTTGACAAGCTGAGCCAGTATTTAAACCTGACCGCCGACCAACACCAAGAAGTGACAAACATTTGCGACTATTTCGGCCAACAGATGTCGCAAGCCGCAAGATCGAAGAAAAACCAAGAAAAATTGCTGCGCAAAGCCGTCTACAGCAACTTAAAACTGATGAAACAGACGCTCAACGACAAGCAATATACCGACTACACGCGTGTATTGAACATCACGCTGAACAACAAAGGCATAGAGATTAAATAAGCCGCACACCCGGCCATTTATCCCAACCCATTCACCGGCGGGGCCGTATCCACCCATGGATACAGCCCCGCTTTTTATATGCTCCCCACCCTATTAGAAGCACCCTGTCTAACCCACAAGCAATGCCCACATTCCCCCACATACCATGCCTGCCCACCCTATCTTGAATCTCGGTATTCAGGCAGTCATGAATAACCCCACTCCTATAATTATATATTCCACAACCCTAACCTTATTGTATTTTCATGCCACCCATTTAACCACAGAAACAGTAATATAAATAGATACCACAACAGCCGTCACAACTGCAGAACCCAATGATACCACCCCCATCTCAACTAAGATAACCCCACAACAAAAGCTTTCATGAAGGTACAACAAAAGGTCTCCTTAGAGTGCAAGAAAAGCTTTCCATAGGTCATTACAAAAACTTATATGAGGATGCAACAAAAGCATTTGTTAGATCATCATTTCTACAGAGATGAGGTAATCATCTCTACAACAATGAGATAGTCATCTCCGCGATAATAAGGTTGTCATCTCCGCAAAAATGAGGTAGTCATCTCTGCGATGATGAGGTGGTCATCTCTGCAGAGATGAGGGTGTCATCTCTGCGATGATGAGGTGGTCATCTCTGTGATGATGAGATAGTGATCTCTGTGATGATGAGAGTATCATCTCTCGAATGATAAGGGTGTTATCTCTCGAATGATGAGGGTGTCATCTCTCGAATGATGAGGGTGTTATCTCTCGAATGATGAGTTTGTAACAAAAGCTTTTCACTTGGTGAGTGGAAAGCATTGGAATAGACGGATGGACAATTTTGGACCGGGCGAGTAGACAACTTTGAAGAATTCGCACCGCAGTTTTCAATATTTCGAGTGGAATATATTTTTGAGAATGAGTGGAATACATTCGACAGGGTGAGTGGAATGTATTGAACAAAGTGTCAGATAACATTCGACTCCCAGTATCGACAACATTCCACTCACCCTATCGAATGTTATCGACTGTTTCGCACATCCCAATGATTTGATACTATGCACGCCAATGGACAACCCTTGCTGACATATTGCTTTTCATCACAACACAACACTTTCATTTTGACAAATACACCCCAATAGCCACCTCACGGGAGCTTTGAAGCAGAACAGAGAACCCTGTCGCATATCCCTTCAGCATGGATTCCATGCCGTGACATCCCGCCTCTTTTCTCATACAAGCCTTGGGACGAACAGCGATTTGTAAAGTACTGTGATAATGATTATCATAATATCCAAAGCACCGCCTACTATAACAACTTAATTACATGTAACTTACATCCCTTTTATTCCACATTTCCACAATTCATGTCATCCAAATTTACCAATTTAACCGCTTAAAACGCCGTTCTTTTCCACCAACCGTCCCCTCGCCCGTATTTTTTCGATTCTGAGCGCCTTATTTCAGCTTAATATAGAACAAAATCACGCCATATATACCTCTATCCGCAAGAATTCCCATTGCACACTCATACGAAATATCTTCACCCATACTCATCCCCTTACTGTATCCTCATTAAAACAACCATAACCAAGCGCCCTTCCACCCACCTTATCCACTCCCTGCCCTCCAGCATATCCGATTGTTCAAAAGGCACGACCATAGCGTCAAATCGCCTCACGAAGCGAAGCGCAGTGCGAAGATTTGACGCTATGGTCGTGCCACCAAGCCCAAGCCAGATAACAATCAGCTTCCCCCACCGGACAAAACCCTAAGCCTATCCGCACCCTTTGAGTAAAGCCTTTGTGTCACATCGAAGCACGAAGCCGGAGGTTCGGGAGGAACGACCATATCCGGCGTAGTGCGTAGATGTGACACAAAGGCCAATCCCCTGCCTCAAACATATTCGTTAACCAATACACCGCAAGCCAAACCGATGCCACACTGCAAGCAAACCCATGTCAAACTGCAAGCAAACCCATGTCAAACAACAAGCCAAGCCCCTGTCACCAGCATATCCGCAGGCACAAAGAAAACCCATAGCGCCCACACCCACGCAAGCCCCACAGAAGTACGAAAAAAGAAGAAAAGAAATCTACTTGACAGTGACCATCGTCGCCCCAAACCCGTATTCACGGAACGAAGCGTCCTGCGCCCTGCAAGCCGGATACTTGCGGCGCAACTCGTCGAGAATCGCCTTGCGCAAGACACCTTCGCCCTTGCCATGGATAAAGACAATGCGCTGCCCGCGCCGCTGCAAATAGCGGTCCATAACCTCGCGGAACTTGGAAAGCTGGTACTCCAACATCTCTCCGTTGCCCATGCCGCGCGTATCGTCGAGCAACGCCGAAATATGCAAATCCACCTCGATGACACCATTCTTGGCATCCTGCTTGGGCGTCGGCTTGGGCATGGGAACACCCTTTTCGTCGGCCACCCGCTTGGACACAAGCGCCTGCTGCAACTCATCGGCAGACACAAACACCTGCTTGGCCGGACGGTCGTCACGCACGATATCATACAGCAACGCAGGCGTCTCGAAGAAAGCAGTATCCCCAAACGTGTGCAACTTGTAAAACTTCGTTGTATCCACACGAATCTCCACCCCGGCCGGCCGCTTCAACGCAAAAGCCCGCTCCTGTTTCCAAGCAAGGAGCTGCACCGCCACCCTTTCAAGCGCGTTCAGCTCCTCACGCCCGAACTCCTCGAGAAGCAATTTCGTGTTGGGCTCCAAAAGCCCCGAAGAACGCGCGCGCCACGCGTTCCCCTCGGCCGAAAGATACGTATAAAAGAGCACGTAATTGCTGTCGTTCACAAGATAAGACTCAAACGATGTGGTGGTGACCGCCTTGATATCCACCGGCACGAAAGCCAAGAACACATTCAGCACATCCCCGCCCTTGAGCTCCACCGGCTGCGGCCGGGGTGCCGGCACCACAGGCGGGGGCACCGGCGCGGACGCTTCTTCCCTCTGCCGCCTGCGCGTGGACGGCGTGGGAATGTTATAGTCGTCGGTCTCCACCACGACACACTCCTTGAGGGGCATGGGAATGTCGAACCCGTCGGCATCCTCCACAAGCACGATGTCCTTGCCTTGGAAGCGCTTTACAATGCCGCCGCCCACTTCGCTTAGGAAGCGCACTTTATCACCTATCTTCATCTTGGTAGCTAACTATATAGACGGCCCCACCCTGAAAGGATGTGAAACCTCAAAACCTGTTCCATAAAAAAAAGAGAGAAAGGAGAGCCGCGTCGCGCCTCTTGTGCGGCCGCGTCACGCCTCTTGTGCAGCCGCGTCACGCCTCTTGTGCGGCCGCGTCGCCTTCGGCGGCAGGCGCCGCAGGCTTTTCATCGTCGGCCTCGAAGTCGGTCATGCCGTTGGCCACAAGCAGGTTGTACCAAGATATGAGCTTCTTGATATCCGACACATACACACGGTTGCGGTCGTAGGAAGGCAGCACTTCGGCCAAGTAAGCGCGGAACTCTTCGGGCGTGGCCCGCTTCAAATCCATCTTGACGGCAGCACCCTTCTCGCGCTCCCGCATGGCCACAAGCACGTTCTTCAAAGGCACCTCTTCGGTGTCGGTGTACATGGCGATGTCGCCCAAAGAGATTATCTTCTCGTTGCCATACGTGGGGCAACGCTTCTTGTCGACAAGCGACTCTACAATGAGCATGTTCTTTCCCCGCGAGATGAGCTTATACAAACCGGGCTTGCCGGATATAGACAAAATCGACTTCAACATGACTTTATTGTTTTGGTTACATTTCGGTGCTGCAAAGGTAGCCTTTATTTTTGGGATAGTGAAGCAATCAGGGCCAAAACCTGCGGAATTAAGGCCCGGCACCCGTCGTTGACAAGCACGGTTTGCGCCCTGCCTGTCTTTTCGCTTTCGTCCATCTGGCTGTCCATGCACCGCATGACCTGCGCCGGGCTTGCGGCGTCGCGCCGCACGACACGCCGCACGCGCAAGTCTTGGGGCGCCGACACCGTGACAACGACATCGACCTCGCCCGCAAAGCCCGACTCTATCAAGATGGCCGACTCCATGGCAACTATGGGAGAAGCGTCATGCATCGACACCCATCGGCGGAAGTCTTGCCTGACACGCGGATGGATGATGGCGTTCACCCGGGCGGCTTGCCCGGGGCTTGCGAAAAGGTAGGCGGCCAACAGCGGCTTGTTGAGCTTGCCCCCTTCATAAACCTTCCGGCCAAGCAACGACACGAGTTCGCGCCGTATGCCGCCGTCAACAAGGGTGAGGCGCTTGCTCTCCCGGTCGGCCGTGTAAACGGGTATGCCAAGCAACTCCAACAGCCGGCACACCGTGCTCTTGCCGCTGCCTATACCCCCGGTGATTCCCACTTTAATCGTCATTGGAAGGCTTTACTTGTTCTATGAGGAAATCTACTTGCCCGGGGTTGTAACGCACCCGGCTCACCCCTTTGGGAATGCTTTTCAAGCGGACGGTGTACTTGTCGGAACCCGATTGCAGCAGCTCTTCGTAGGAGACGTAGATGTGCAGGTTCTCGGCCCCGACCTGCCTAAAACGGCTCATGCCCACTTGGAAAGTGACTTGGATGTTCGACGGGAATGTGCGCAGCACCTTGTCTGCGGGGAAGTTCACGCCCCGCACGGGTACTTCCACGCTCTTCTCGGTGTAGATGTCTACGGGAAGCATCATCTCCACCGAAGCGGGCACGAACTTCACACCGTGCAACGGGGCCAACGCGACCGCGCGGCGCAGCGTGTCGGATATGCCTTCGAGCTTGAGGGGCTCGGTATAGGCGGCCCGCACCGTGTCGAGCACGTAGGCAGGGGCGAACACTTGCACCGAGTCGGGGGTGAAGAGTGTGTCGGAAAGGTAGTACTGCCCGCCCGCGTCCACACTGCCGGCAAGACGCACCGGCACCAACTTCGATACGCCCGACGCGTAGATGTACTCCAACGTGTCGGGCTGCATGGACAGCAGCCGTGTGGAGGCTTTCAACTCGGAACGCACCAACTTCTCGAACTGGGAGGCGTCTACAGAGACGCGGTTGTCGGTCTTCTCGTAGTCGGCGAAGTCGAGGGTGATGGGATAGAAGCGCTTGCCAAGCACGTAGTTCATCAACACGGTGCCTTTGTCTCTTACACGCACGTGCAGGTTGTTGACGGGATCGGATGTGAGCACGATGTGGTCGGGCACGCCCTTCAGACGCACGGGAATGGCGAACTCCATCTCATAGTCGTTGTTGAGCGTCTGCAGCAGCCAGAAGCCGGCGGCCACGAGGAAGAAAAATAAAAAAAGGAAGAACTCCCTGCTCTTGTCGCTAAGCAGGAAGTCCTTCGTCTTACGGGTCACATCCGCATAGATACGTGCTATGTCCC
>JAJPYW010000073.1:5342-8718 GCA_021204715.1 Prevotellaceae bacterium | reverse complement strand
GGGGTGTGTCTTTCGACACACCCCATTTTGCAATCGTAACGACACACCTCATGTCTTTACTTCCCGAACCTTACAAAGCCCCCTCGTCGGCGAAGCTGTAATAGTCACCGTCTGTCAATACGAGGTGGTCGCTAAGGATGATGTCCATGGCTTCAGCCGCCTGCTTCACTTTTACTGTAAAGAGCCGGTCGGCGGGACTGGGACGGGAACTGCCCGACGGATGGTTGTGCACGAGGGCAATCTGTGTGGCACGGTGAAGCAACGCCTCGCGCAGGATGGTGCGCACATCGGCCAAAGTTCCTTCAAGACCGCCGCTGCTGACACACACCTTGTCGATGACTTTACTCTTATTGTTCATCAGCAACACCCACAACTCCTCGGTGGGCAAGTCGCACAAGAGCGGGTGGAAGAGTTCGTAAATAACCTTGGAAGAACGGACGACAGCACGCTGGGTATGTTGCTGCAAGTTGCGCCGCTTTCCCAATTCCAAGGCCGCCATAATGGTGATGCTCTTGGCGGGGCCAAGCCCCTTGAAGCGGGCGAACTCCTCCACTTCCCATTTACCCAATTGGTGCAGGTCGTTGCCGCAACGCTCCAACACACGTTGCATCAAGGCGACGGCGCTCTCTTCCCTGTTGCCCGAGCCAATCAGGATGGCCAGCAGCTCGGCATCGCTGAGTGCCTGCGCCCCCTTCTGCATCATTTTCTCACGCGGACGGTCCTCTTCCGCCCACTGGTTGATTGTCAATTTCTCCATACTTGAAGTGTTTAGGTTAATGATAATAATGTGTAGGGCGTCCGCCATGCCGCTTTAGTAGCTCACGGCGGCGCACCTATTTATAAAAGGTATGTTTGAAAGCCTCGAATTCATCTTTACCCAACACGCAACGCCGCCACCAGGCACGCCAGAAGCCCGTACCATATCCTATGAGCTGCAGGTAAGAGGTGGCCACGGCACAAAGGCCGATGACCACGCTGCCGTTTCTTGAAGTAGCGTCGACAAGCAACAGCAAGGCGTAAAAAAGCGGGAGCAGCAATACGGCGGGATAAAACAAGGCGAGGAGCAGCAACACGACAAGCCCCAAAGTGAAAAGGGCGGGCAACAAATGAACCGGTTTCAGAGAATCAGGGTGTTTTTTGTATAGGTTGACACGCGCGATACCCGAGTTATGCACCTGTTTGAAGAATCCCCTCCACGTGGTGCGGCGCTTGTGGTAAACCCATGCTTCGGGAATGAGGCGGCAACTGAAACCATGCTTGAAGATGCGGATGCTCAAATCGATGTCCTCGCCGAAACGCATGTGCGAGAAGCCTCCCAACGCCTCGTAAACGCTGCGGCGGATACCCATGTTGAAACTGCGCGGATAAAACTTGTCCATCTTGCGCTTCCCGCCGCGGATGCCGCCGGTGGTAAGAAAAGAGGTCATGGAATAGTTGATAGCCTTCTGTAAGATGGTGAAGCCGGCATGCGCCCTGTCCGGCCCGCCGAAGGCGTCGACGGGTTGGCGGCGCAACGCCGCTTCAACGGCATCAAGATAACCTTCGGGCAGTATGCAGTCTGAATCCACAATCAGCAAGTAGTCTCCTTTACTGCGCTCCGCACCGTAGTTGCGGCTTTCGCCCGGACCTGAATTGGGCTTGGCATGGTAATGAAGCTCCAACCGTCCCATGTAAGCCTCGCAAACGCACTTGCAAGGGATGGCGGAACCATCCTCCACGACAACGACCTCGAAATCCTTGAACGTTTGCCCTTCAAGGCTTCGCAACAATTCATCCACCTCGCCGGGACGGTTGTAAACGGGAATGATGACTGAATATCTCACTAATCGGGAAAAAAAGAGCACAGACCATATCGCCTGTACGAAGTGGTTTGTGCTCACAAAAATGTTCTTAGAAAATCAAGCCTTCACACGCCCTACATAAGAGCCGTCGCGGGTATCGATTTCAATCGTCTCGCCCTCATTGATGAACAGCGGCACGCGGACGGTAGCGCCCGACTCCACCGTAGCGGGTTTCAACGTATTGGTGGCCGTGTCGCCCCTCAAGCCGGGTTCCGTGTAAGTGACTTTCTGGCGAACCTTGATAGGGACATCGACATAGAGCACAGTCTCTGTAGAAGCATCTGAAACCACATCAACCACCATGCCTTCAAGCAGGAAATCAACGCCGTTAATCAAATCGTGGGCAATGGGAATCTGGTCGAAAGTCTCCTGATGCATGAACTGGTAGTTCATACCGTCGTGGTAGAGATACTGGTATTGTCGTCGTTCCACACGCACGTCTTCCAATCTCTCACCGATGTTGAATCTACGTTCAATGACATAGCCATTGACAACATCCTTTAACTTGGTACGCATAAATGTGTTCCCTTTGCCCGGCTTTACATGCAGAAAGTCGATGCAAAAATAGAGTTTGCCATCCATACGGATGCAAGTCCCGATTTTAATGTCCTGAGCATTAATCATACTTTTCAGTCTTTTTTTGTATTACACCTTAAGTTATTTATCTCGGTTCAAGGCACAAAATTAGTCTAATTTGGCTAATGAGCAAAACTTTAAAGAGAAAATGAGACAATGCTTGGATGTTTTAAAAAAAGTCCCTAATTTTGCACCCCGATTATTCGATAACAATAACATAAAACAATATACTAAAATGAAAAGGACATTCCAACCCCACAACAGAAAAAGGAAGAACAAGCATGGTTTCCGCGAGAGAATGGCTACCGCAAACGGCCGCAGAGTATTGGCAGCACGCCGCGCCAAGGGCAGGAAGAAGTTGAGCGTTTCCGATGAATACAACGGAAGGAAAGCATAACCCATCTTTCTTAAAACAAATATGTAAAGGGGATGTGTCAGCACTTAAATAGATTCAAGGAACGCACTTCTAAAGCCGCAGGCCGACCAAGCCTCCCCTATTAAGGGGCTTGGAGAAGTGGTCAAAACGATACCGGAAGGAGTTGTGTCATTTTGACACAACTCCTTCTTCTTTTTGTAATTTGTCGATTTATCCCTATCTTTGCCGTAAATAAAGCATCACTATGACTATTAAGGAGTTTTTTTCTTTCCAATCGAACCGCTTCTTCTGGGTGAACCTCATAGCCATGGTAGTGGTGGTCATCGTAGCGGTATTCGGGGTGTTGAAAGGGATAGACGCCTATACACGCCATGGAGAAGCGGTGGTCGTGCCCGATGTGAAAGGGCTTACGGTCGCCGAAGCCGGGCGGCTCTTTCAGGAGCGCGGGTTGCATTGCGTCGTGTCCGATTCCACCTACGTGAAGAACAAACCGGCGGGAACCATTTTGGACTACAACCCTGCAGCCGGGCACAAAGTAAAAGAAGGACGCACCATCTACCATACCACAACCACACTTGACATT
>JAJPYW010000073.1:0-5332 GCA_021204715.1 Prevotellaceae bacterium | reverse complement strand
TGACAATCCCCTGCAACTCGTCCCCGATGTGGCCGACAACAGCTCGTTGCGCCAGGCCGAAGCGCGCATATTGGCCTCCGGCTTCAAGTTGGACGAAATAGAATACATGGCAGGAGAGAAAGACTGGGTTTACGGCGTGAAATACCAAGAGCGTCTGTTGAGAATGGGCGAACAAGTTCCCATAGGCGCCACCCTTACCCTGTTGGTAGGCGGCGGCGAGGACTGGGTGCCCGATACCTTAGACGTGGACGAAGAAGAACCGGAAGAGCCCGTAGAGAAAACCGTTCCCCGGAAGAATCCATCGACAGACGAATCGTGGTTCTAAGCAAGACACGCTATACCTTATTATATATATAATATGTATAACCAGCAGCCGGGACATACAGCCAACGATCTTTCCGTACAATCGTGCATGGAAGATATGCAAAGCATGGCCGGCAATGACTTGCCGGAAGTGATGGCAAACGAAGCCTTGCAGGACAAACTACCATGCGAAGACCTGCCCGACGACTTGGCAGGCGACGACTTGTTGGACGACATCGAGCCGGTAAACGACGAGGCGCAGCTTTACGAACACTTCCGCATCGTGGTAGACAAAGGACAAGAGCCGTTGCGCGTCGACAAGTTCCTCTTCGACCGAATACCCAACGCTTCGCGCAACCGCATACAAAAGGCGGCCGACGCCGGCTTCATCGTCGTAAACGGGAAAGCCGTAAAAAGCAGCTACAAGGTGAAGCCCCTCGACACCATCTCGGTAATGATGGACCGTCCGCGCTATGAAAACGAAGTCATTCCCGAAGACATTCCCTTGGACATCGTTTACGAAGACGCATACCTCATGGTGGTAAACAAGCCGGCCGGCATGGTGGTGCATCCCGGGCACGGCAATTACAACGGCACGTTGGTCAACGCCTTGGCCTGGCACATGAAAGACGATCCCAACTACGACAGCAACGACCCGCACGTGGGGTTGGTACACCGCATCGACAAAGACACTTCAGGCCTGTTGGTCATCGCCAAGACACCCGACGCCAAGACCGACCTTGGCAACCAGTTCTTCCACAAGACCACCCGCCGCACCTACCGCGCCCTTGTATGGGGACTCATCGACGAGAACGAAGGCACGGTGGAAGGGAATATCGGCCGCAACCCCAAAGACCGCATGCAGATGGCCGTGCTTCCCGATGGCCAAGGAAAATACGCCGTCACCCACTACCGCGTGTTGGAGCGTTTAGGCTATGTAACTTTAGTCGAGTGCCGGCTCGAGACCGGGCGCACACACCAAATCCGTGTACATTTGAAGCACATAGGCCACACCCTCTTCAACGATGAACGTTACGGCGGGCACGAGATTCTCAAAGGCACCCGCTTCACCAAATATAAACAATTTGTAAACAACTGCTTCAACGTCTGTCCAAGGCAAGCCCTGCACGCCATGACCTTGGGGTTCAAACATCCAGTAACGGGAGAAGAGATGGATTTCACATCAGAACTGCCCCAAGACATGACACGCTTGCTCGACAAGTGGCGAAGCTATTTGAGCAACCGTAATTTAGAATGAAACGCACCATCGCCATTGTATGCGGAGGAGACACTTCCGAGTACGAAGTCTCCCTGCGCAGCGCACAAGGAATCCACTCTTTCATCGACAAGGAGCGGTACACGGTATATATCGTTGTCATGCACGGAAGCGCGTGGCACGTGCAGTGTCCCGACGGCACGCAAGCGCCCGTTGACCGCAACGACTTCAGCTTCGTGCAGGAAGGCAAGCATATCGTCTTCGATTTCGCCTACATCACCATCCACGGCACGCCGGGCGAAGACGGCCGGCTGCAAGGCTACTTCGACATGCTGCGCATCCCCTACTCCTGCTGCGGTGTTTTCGCCGCCTCGCTCACCTATAACAAGTTCGCCTGCAACCACTACTTGGCTGAATTCGGCGTGAGCATCGCCGATTCCCTGCTGTTGCGCCGCGGGCAGACCATCACAGAAGCGCAAGTAATGGAGAAAATCGGCCTGCCCTGCTTTGTCAAGCCCAACTTGGGCGGTTCCAGTTTCGGCGTCACCAAAGTAAAACAAGCCGGGGAGATAGCGCCCGCCCTTGCCAAGGCATTCGCCGAAGCCGATGAAGTGATGGTAGAAACCTTCATGGGCGGCACGGAAGTTACCTGCGGATGCTACAAGACCAAAGAAAAGAATGTCGTCTTTCCCGTCACCGAAGTAGTGTCACACAACGAGTACTTCGACTACCAAGCCAAATACAACGGCGAGTCCGACGAAATCACCCCGGCCCGTATCCCCGACAGTTGGCGCGACCGCACGCAGCAACTCACATCGGCCATTTACGACATTCTCGGCGCTTCGGGCATCATCCGTGTAGACTACATCATCCTGCCCGAAGGCAAAATCCGTCTGTTGGAAGTGAACACCACGCCCGGCATGACCGCCACCAGTTTCATTCCACAACAGGTACGTGCCGCAGGCATGGATATAAAAGAAGTATTGACCGACATTATAGAAAACCACTTCTAATCTTGCGAAGGAGAGACAATATGGACAACATGGACTTTGATGAAATACGCCCTTACAACGACGACGAACTGCCGCAGATATTCGAAGAACTCATTGCCGACTCCGCCTTCCGCCGCGCTGTGGGCAGCATCATGCCGGGTATACCATTTGCAGACATCGCCGCGCGCATGCGTGCCAGCAAGACCAAGCTCGAGTTCCAACAATACCTGTGCTATGAAGCGTTGAAGAAAATCATCCACGACACCACCGGCGGCGTTAGCTTGGAGAGCCTTTTTCCCCATGACCGGCAAACCTCCTATACTTATATATCCAACCACCGCGACATCATCCTCGACTCCGGCTTTCTCTCCATGCTCTTGGTGGAGAACGGAATGGACACCGTAGAGATAGCCATCGGCGACAACCTGCTCGTCTATCCTTGGATAAAGAAGTTCGTACGCGTCAACAAGTGCTTCATCGTGCAGCGTGCCCTTACCATGCACCAAATGTTGGAATCCTCGCGCCGCATGTCGCGTTACATGCATTATACCATCAAAGAAAAGAAACAGTCCATCTGGATAGCCCAGCGCGAAGGACGCGCCAAAGACTCCAACGACACAACGCAAGACAGCCTCTTGAAGATGTTCGCCATGGGAGGCGATACAAGAGACATCGTCACCAACATACGGGAGTTGAACATCGTGCCCTTGACCATCTCTTACGAATACGACCCTTGCGACTACCTGAAAGCACAAGAATTCCAGCTCAAGCGCGACAACCCCGATTACAAGAAAACCACCGCCGACGACCTGCTCAACATGCAGACGGGGCTTATGGGCTACAAAGGCCACATCTGCTACCGCATGGCAGGCTGCATCAACGAAGAATTGGACCGGATAGACCGCACCCTTCCCAAAGCCGAGCTATACCTCTCCATCTCCTCTTTGATCGACCGTAAGATACACGCCAACTACCGCATCTACGCCGGCAACTACATTGCCCACGACCTGCTCACCGGCACCGACGAGTTCGCCGGCCGTTACACCCCGGAAGAAAAGCGGCACTTCGTGGAGTACATAGACAAGCAACTCTCCCGCATCACCATACCCGGCAAAGACGAAGCCTTCCTGCGCGGGAAGCTCCTGCTGATGTATGCCAACCCGCTCACCAACCACTTGGTGGCCATCCGCCAATAGCATCCCGTCACATAACCATACACGCCCTTACCCATTCCACCATGCGCACGCTCCACAACCCATTCAACAAGCTCCTCCCGCTCCTTGCAGCCACCCTCCTGCTGGCTGCATGCAGCGGCGACGACTACCACTACCCATCGGTAAAGTTGGAGTTCCTCACCGCCTACAGCGATGCCGGCGGCGCCCTCTCCCGCATACTAACCGATGACGGCGAGCTGCTGCCCATTGTGGAGAACGCCTCATCCTTGACCACCAAGGCCGACACCATCCTGCGCATCGTGGCCAATTATGAGACACTCACTACCGACGAAGGCGGGCCCGGCGCCAAAATCTACGCATTGGCACGCACCTTCTCCACCGTTCCCGTCAAAGCCGAAGAGTTTGAAGACGAGTTGAAGACACTACCTGCCGGCATGGTGAGCATCTGGCCCGGACTCGACTACCTCAACATTGTACTCACCGCCAAGCAACAAGGCACCCACACCTTCTACTACATCGAGCAAGCCTTGACCGACGATGCCCAAACCGGCACCCGCTCCGTGCAGTTGCTGCTCTACCACGACTCCACAAGCGAAGCCGAAGACTACAGCAAACGCGCCTACCTCTCCATTCCCCTGCAACAATACCTCACGGAAGGCGTGCAAGCGCTCGCCCTCTCGTTCACGCTCTATACCGACGAAGGAACGTGGGAAACCTATAACACCACTTATCCGGCCGAATAAAAAAGTGCCCGCCTACACTCCGGTGAACCGTGATTTATAAGAAGGATACCTTTACAGCCTAATAAAAGAACATCCGCCTACACCAAGCCCTCCCCGTGCAGGAAAGCATATATCAAGCGGGGAACAGCATAGCGTTCCAGTTCCGCTATGGGGATATGCAGATACCCACAGAAAGCGTGCGCGTCGCGGGGCAGCGTCACCTCATAGAAATTGGCATAGATTACCCTGTGAGTCAATACATGCTTCACATTCCCCTCCACCAACCGGATGACAGGCCGGCAGCCTACAGGAAGCAACGCCTGCAATGCGGGCGACGCCAAGAACTCCTCCTCTGTGAGCGCGCGCTCCGTCTCCACCAACGGCAACTCGAAAAGATTCTTCCATATATCGTTCCCCGTCCGCTTGCCCATGCAGATACACTCCCCCATACGCACCAACAAATAATTGAAATAACGGTTCACCGTCTTCGTCTTGTGCCCCTTCACCGGCAACTTCTCCACCAAGCCCGACGCCCGTGCCATGCAACTCTCGGCCAACGGGCAAAACAAGCACCGTGGCGCCCCGGCCGTACACTGAACGGCACCGAAATCCATGATGGCTTGGTTATAATCGGCAGGGCGGCGCTTGTCCATCAACTCCCACGCAAGTGTGGCAAAGAGCCGTTGCCCCTCGCCTTAATCTATGGGCGTGTCGATGCCAAAGTAGCGTGCCAACACCCGGTACACATTGCCGTCCACCACCGCAAGGGGCATATCGTAGGCAAACGCACAGATAGCCGCCGCCGTGTAGTCCCCCACCCCTTTCAACGCACGCACACCCTCGTAACTCGTAGGAAACCGGCCGTTCAAACCCTTGGCCGCCGCAATCAGGTTGAGGGCACGCGAATAGTACCCACATCCCAGT
>JAJPYW010000221.1 GCA_021204715.1 Prevotellaceae bacterium | reverse complement strand
AGCTATGGGAAACAATATCAGACACCATATACGAGAAAATCAATCCATATATAGAGGGGAAAAAACGTATAATGTTCAGACCTGCCGGAATGCTCAATTACACACCATTAGAAGCTATATGGGATTATTCTCACCCTGAAAGTTCATGTTTCAGAATATCTTCAGGAGAATCCTTGAAAATGCTTGCCGAGCAACCAAAGAAATTGGATACAGCATTACTTATAGGTGGATTGGATTATTCATACGAAAATGATTTATTCCATAATGAGCACGGGCTCCCTTCATCAGGAAGAAAGTATGCTTTGCCGGGAATAGTTCAATCTTCATTCAGTTTTTTACCTGAAACAAAACGGGAAGTAGAGCATATAGATTCTATTTTAAGGCCATCGCTACATCACATCATGCTGCTCCAGAAGAAAGATGCGACAGAAGAACTATTGAGAGACCATCTCATAGGAAATCAATTCGACATTATTCATATAGCCAGCCACAGTAATTTTTTTAGCATTAAACAGGCATTAGAATCGACGGCCATACAACCATTCATACAATCAAGGACGTACAGTTCTCTCAGGGAGAATCTATTGGCTTGCAATATACTCGTATTATCAGAAGCGGAGATAATCAACTATGCTGACCTTGGTACAGGTATTGATGCTGACAAAAATAACATATTGACAGGCTTAGAAGTTTTTCAAATGGATCTAAGTGATGTCAGTTTAGTGGTTATCGCCGGGAGCAATTCGCTTTGCAGCGCTTCAACATCGTGTCAAAACTTCGGCCTTGCTTACGCTCTCAAACATGCAGGAGTTAAAACGGTGATGGCTTGTATATGGGAAGTTGCAGACACTTGCACTCAATTGATTATGGCCGAATTTTATAAACAATGTGTATCCGGAAAGAGCATGCATGACGCACTAAGAGCAGCACAACAGTACGTGCGTGATTACCAAGAAGTAGAAGAAGAGCCCGTCATGCTCAACGACAACCTTACACTCTCTGAAAAGAGGATGATGGAGCCTGAGGGGATAAGCACGGAGAAGCAATCCGTCACACGCACCACCCACCCTTACGAATCTCCTCGATATTGGGCCCCATTCGTGCTATTGGATGCTGTATATTAATCGGTTTCATATTTATGACTATCGTTTGAATCAGATAAACACAGTTTACCCAACCGTCATTGCTTGAGCCACTGTTATAGGAACGGCATGCACTGAATTGTACCCAAAAAAAGGTACAATCGTTTTGTAGATTCAAATAAAAGGCATACTTTTGCACCCCGTAACGATATGGCATGCCGCTATAGCTCAGTTGGTAGAGCAACGCATTCGTAACGCGTAGGTCACCAGTTCAAGTCTGGTTAGCGGCTCTTCTCTTTAGTATAAAAGAGACGGAAATAATAGCCAATTCCAATGATAAAAGAGAGCCAATCCCAAAAGGACTGGCTCTCTTTTATATAAGGAGAAGCAGATGCTGCACATTCCCTTTACTTGCATGCATCAAAAAAACTTGCATGAATGATTTGTGATGCAAAGAATTCTCATTATATTTGTTTCCCGAGATTACAGCGGACAGTATATGTCGCCTTTGGTCTTATAAACCTTGAAGACGGTAATTCCCGCCAATCACCAAGTTTGAGACACTTGTATTTCATTGAACTTACATTATAATAAAAGAGGTTATGAATAGTTTTGATTACCACAGTCCAACCAGACTTGTTTTCGGCAAGGATGTTGTCGAGAAGTTGCCCGACGCCATCGCTCCTTTAGGCAAAAAGGTATTGCTTGCTTACGGAGGAGGTAGTATAAAGAGAATCGGCCTTTACGACAAAGTAAAGACATTGTTGCATGGTTTTGAAATCCACGAGTTGAGTGGCATAGAACCGAATCCCAAGTACAACCCGAGTGTTTTAGACGGTGTGAGGATTTGCAAGGAACAGCACATTGACGTGATACTTGCCGTGGGTGGAGGCTCTGTACTCGACTGCTGCAAGGCGATTGCAGCGGGAGCGAAATATGATGGCGACCCATGGGATTTGATTTCCTACAAGGTGATGGCCCAAGACGCGCTTCCCATTGTAGACATCATTACCTTGGCTGCCACCGGGAGTGAGTATGATTGCGGCGGCGTGATTTCACGCACGGAGACAAACGACAAGATTGGGTATTTAGACCCGCATCTCTGGCCCGTTTGCTCGTTCCTTGACCCGGCATATACAATGACCGTCAATGCGAAGCATACTGCCGCAGGTGTTGCCGACGCCATCAACCACGCCACGGAACAGTTCTTCGTTTCCCCGTCGAACTCCGTTGCCGACGGTTTCATTCTGACAATCATCAAGACGCTGATGAAGTTCGGCCCCGTCGCGCTACAGAATCCCAACGACTATGAGGCCCGTTCAGAGATAATGCTTGCATGTACATTTGGTTGCAACGGCTTGTTGAACCTCGGTTCGGGAATGTCCGGATGGCCGATGCATGGCATTGAACATGCATTGTCGGCATACTATGACATCACCCACGGCGAGGGACTTGCCATTATCATGCCCCGTTGGATGCGCCACATCCTCAATGAGCGCACCTTGGAGCGCTTCGTCAAGTATGGTGTGGGTGTTTTCAATATCCCTGCCGACCTGCCCGCACACGACATTGCAGAACAAACCATCACGTGCGTACACAACTTCTTCAAGGACACCATGCACATGCCGATGACCTTGGGCGAAGTGGGCATCGATGGCAACCGCCTGCATGAAATAGCCCACCATATCGCCACGAATGAAGGTCTCGACAATCCCCATATCTTCGCTCCTCTTTCAGAGGAAGATATTTACGCTATCCTTGAGGCGTCGCTGTAAGATGAATATCTTCTCCTATTCCCTTACCGCATACACGCTTCGATAAACGCCGTCATCTCCCCGGTGTGTGCCTCCACACTTTGCAGCAACTTGAACTGCGCCTTGGTGCGCACCAAGTTGTGGTCGGGAGAGGCTATCTTATAATAGGTGTCGCCGTTGATGTAGTCGGCAAGGAAACGCACGCACTGCATGTAAGGGAATAGTGCCGCCGCGTAGGGAAGGTTCTCCACCTCAATGGGGGTGAGGAAGCTTCCCGCACCGGCAAGGTAGCCTTCGGTAAAGGCCTTGAAGATGTCCATGTCGAACGTCACACGGTCCAAGTCTCGGTCGTCTTCAGCGCCGGTATTGGCAGCCGTGCGCAGGAAGTCGCCGTAATCGGAGAAGATGAAGTTGGGCATCACGGTGTCCAAGTCGATGACGCAAAGCACCGAGCCATCCTCGTCGAACATCATGTTGTTTACCTTTGTGTCGCAATGGCACACACGCTTGGGAAGTTTCCCTTCACGGTGCAGCCGCTCGGCCTTACACATGTCGTCGGCGCGTCTTTCTATCTCATCCAAGTAACCGCTGACCTCCCCTACCCGTCCCACGGCGTCGGTAGCCACGCTGTCGCGCAACTGCTGCAGGCGGAACTCCATGTTGTGGAAGTTGGGAATGGTTTCGCCCAATGCCACGGGAATGTCGGCCAACATGGCTTGGAACTCGCCGAAGGCTTGTCCGGCATAGCGGGAATAGGTGGGGTTCACCGTTTCGAACGTGCGGGCACGGGGAATGAAAAGCGACACACGCCAATAGTCATCGCCGTCGTAGTAGTAGGTTTTCCCTGCGTCGGTTTTCATGAAAGAGAGCACCTTGCGGTCTATGTCGGCCTCGCCGCGCCGGATGAGTTTGCTGCGGATGTGCGCCGTAACAGCTTCTATGTTGGCCTGCAGCATCTCCACATTCTGGAAGATGGCATGGTTGATACGCTGCAACACGTAGTCGGGAGTGTCTGCCCCGCACGTTTGTACTTTATAGGTATCGTTGATAAGCCCGTTGCCCAAGGGCACGATATCCTGCACCGTGCCCTTGAGGTTGAACCGGGCGGTAATGTCCGCTAAATTCTTCATACTGTCTAAAACTAAAATCTAATATCGTAATAGGGATGTTTCCCTTTAACTTGCAGTTCAAATGATGAACCGCGCGCTTAGTAACTGTACTTGGCCGCATTGCCCGCTTGGGCGGCGGAATGTACGGGTACCAAGGTAAAGCCCCAACTGTAAGCCTCGGTGGGTGGAATCTGGTACTCGGGCTCAGGACGGTCGCCCCAACTGTCGTAGCCCGCCACGCCTTGTTGTTTCATGTCCACACACACCTCCACGAAGTCACGGGGAACAATGTCGTTCACATGATGCTGGCGGCGCAACACATTGCGGGCGGCGTTTTCGTCATGACCAGCCACCATTTCGGGGGTGAAGTTGTTCCATTGGTAAGGATGTGGCAAAGCCTCTTCCGAGTCGAAATCTTCTACCGAGTTACGCAAGGCGTTGAACTCCACAAGCGTGTCGGCCACCACTGCCATGCCCGTTCCCTTGTCGTTGGTAAGGGCAAGCCAACGGGTATCCGTGTGGTGCCCGTTCTCCTGCGGACGGACGTAATTGAAGTACAAGTCCTCGGCTGTGGAATGGTAAAGCCCCACGAACGAACCGTGGTTACGGTCCACGTAGTTCTCGGCGGGGCCGCGTCCGAAATAGTCTACCTTATGCATGGTGGCGGGCAAGCGGAAGCGCACGCCGACGCGGGGCACTTCCTTGCCGGCATACGTGCCTGTGACCGGCGTGAAGTCGGCTCCCACGTGCACGGTACCGTCGGCATAGACTTTATACGTAACGATGTAGTCGTTGCCGGCGGCCAAACGGTAGGTCACCTTCAACAAGGCAGCGGCACCGTCAGTCCCTGTCTCCACATCCGTTACTTGCAACTCGTTACTCGATGTCTTCCACACCTGCAACCTTGAGGGCGCGCCGTTGCCGTAGTCATTGTCGGTAGGCCCGCGCCAGAAGTTGGGACGGATGCCGTAGCCTTCGTTGAAATACTCGGTACCGTTCACCTTGTAGGAAGTGACTACACCACTTTGCTTGTTGAAAACGAAGCGCACCTTGCCCGAAGTGACGGTGTACTCATCGCCTTGCACATCCACCTGCGGGGCGGCGCCGGAAGCGCGGTAAGCAGTCTTGGCCGTCTCCACCGGCAAGCGGAACTGGTCGTGCGCAATCTCATGCCCTGCGGGTACAAGCGGCTCGGCTTCTATAGTGGTGACGCTGAAGTTCACGAAGTACTCCACGCCGGGTTGCGCCTTTAAGCCGCCAACCGGCACGGTGAACACGATGGACTGCTGCGGAGCGATGTCCAACGTGGTTTTACCGCCGCGCACCACTTTGTCGCCGGCCGTCACGCTGTATTGCAAGCGGTATTTGTCGAGGTTGGTGAAGTAGAAACGGTTGGTAATGTTGAAAGTGCCTGCCGCCAAGTCCACGGGCTCGAAGCCCACGTTCTGATAGACATATTTCACCTCGGTCATGGCGGGATGCGGCACACGGTCGGGGTTGACGATGCCGTTAATCAAAAAGTTGCCGTCACTGGGCGTGTCCACGCCGAAGTCGCCACCGTAGGCCCAATACTCCCGGCCGTTCTCATCGGTCTGCAACAAGCCTTGGTCCACCCAGTCCCATATAAACCCGCCTTGTAAGTTGGGGTAGCGGTAAATGGCCTGCCATTGTCCCCACAGATTGCCTGTGGAGTTGCCCATGGCGTGTGCATATTCCGAAGGAACCACCGGGCGGTCGCTTCCCTTGCGGCCTATCTCCTCGAACCAAGCGGCGTCAGGATACTGCGGCACGTACATGTCGCTGTTCCATTCCCACTGGGCCCGCTCATAGTTCACCGGACGCGCCATGAGTTCCTTGTCGGCCGTCTTCAACCACAAGTAGGTCTCGTAGAAATTGTATCCGTTGCCCGCCTCGTTGCCAAGCGACCAAAAGGTGACGCAGGGATGATTCTTATCGCGCTCGAACATGTTGGCCGTGCGTTCCAAGTGAGGCTTCAACCACTCGGGATTGTTGCCGAGCGTGCCTCCTTTGGAGAGGTCGTAGTACATGCCGTGGCTCTCTATGTTGGCCTCGTCGTAGACGTAGACGCCATACTCGTCGCACAGTTCGTAGAAACGGCTGTCCTGCGGATAGTGGCAAAGACGCACCGCGTTCAGGTTGTTTTGCTTCATCAGTTCCAAGTCTTGCCGCATCAGCTCTTCTGTAACATAATGGCCCGTTTCGGGGTTGTGCTCGTGTATGTTCACGCCTTTAAGTTTCAAAGGCCGGCTGTTGATGAAAAGGCATACGTAAGGCTTGCCGTCGGCTGAAGTTTGCTCGACGGGATGGATCTCGATGCGGCGGAAACCCACGTTGAAGGGGACAATCTCGGTAGTCTGTCCCTCACGGGCCACGGTCATCAACAACTTGTAGAGATTGGGGGCTTCGGATGTCCACGTCTTCACGTTCTCCAACTGCTTTTCAAATGAAAGCGTGCGCTCTCCGCCTGCCGGCACGGTGACAGTACACGCTTCGGTGGCCACCACCGCGCCCGTCTTGTCGAGCAGCTCGTAGGTCAGGGTGAGGTCGGCGTCGGCGCCGGCACGGTTGCGCAGGTCGGCTTGCAAAGCAAACTCACCGTTAAGGTAGCTGTCGTCCAAAGTAGACTTTACACGGAAATCGCGCAAGGCCGCCTTGGGCTGGGCATAAAGATAGACATCGCGCTCTATGCCGCTGATGCGCCAGAAGTCCTGACACTCCAAATAAGAGCCCGTACTCCAACGGAAAATTTTCAAAGTAAGCACGTTCTTGCCCGCCTTGACGTAGGGGTTGATGAGGAACTCGGCCGGCGTTTTGGAATCCTCGTTGTAGCCCACCTCCTCGCCGTTGACGTAGACATAGACACCCGACTTGGCACCCGACAGGTGCAGGTAGATGTCCTCTGCAAGCCACTCGTCCGGAATATCAATGTCGCGGCGGTACACACCCACGGGATTCATCTCGGGAAGCAGCGGAGGCTGCGGGTTGCGCGGCTTGAATTCATAGCCGTGGTTGGTATAGATGGCCACCCCGTGTCCCTGCATCTCCCAGTTGCCGGGCACGTTGATGTCGTCCCATGAAGAGGCGTCCACGGAAGTGTCGGTAATATTATCGGGCAGCTGCTTGTAACCGTCCACGAAGTAGAACTTCCACGTGCCGTTGAGCAGGCGGTAGTGGCCGCTACGCTCGAAGCGTCCCTCGAGTGCGTCGGCACGGTTGTCATAACTCATGAAAGAGGTACGCGCAGGTTCCTTATTAACGGATACCGTCTGTATGTCCTGCCAATAAGGAAGCGGCAGCTCGCCGGCAATCTGCGCGCCGGCTTGTGCAGGCGAGCCGGTCACCACCCCGGCTACCAACAAGGGTGCTAAAACATGGTATAAGATCTTGGAATGCATGGTTATTCGGCAAAAGCGTGACGGAATCCCTTCACTTTATTCCAACCGCCCCGTGTGAAGTCGGGCACGGCCACCGGTGCGGAACCGTTTTCCAAAGAGAGACGGGTGAGTTCGCCCAAGCAGCACCACTCGGCCAAGTCATACACATCCATGTCGAGAGGCAATCCGTTGCGCAGGCAGTAAACCAACCGGTAGTCCATTACGTAGTCCATGCCGCCATGGCCGCCCACCTTTTTGGCCGTCTCCTCAAGTTCGGTCAAGATGGGGTGTTTGTATTGTTCCATCAAAGCCTTCATCACCTTGTCGGATACAGGCTCGTCCATCTCCAAGTTCTCGTGGTCGGGCATGGAGGCACTGTCAATCTGGTCGGGACGGAAGCTGTACTGCTCCACAGGATACTTGTTGGCGAAACCTTTCGTACCGGTGAGCTGGTACATACGGCTGTAGGGGCGGGGATTCATCACATCATGCTCAATCAAGATGGTCTTGCCGTTCTCCGTGCCGATGAGTGTCATGGTGTGGTCGCCGTTTTGGAAATCGGCGGGATTTTCATCTTCAGGCTGGTAGCGCTTCACCAATTCAGGGCCGGTCACGGCTTTCGTGTCCATGGCAACGAGCGTGGTCATACGGTCGCCGCGGTGCATGTCGAGCAACTGGCAAGCCGGGCCGAGGCCGTGCGTGGAATAGACATCGCCACGGAACTCACGGTTGAAATCCAAACGCCAATTATTCCAATACACGGGCCAGAACTCTTCCAAGTTATGAATATAAGAACCCTCCACGTGCAGGATTTCACCGAACAAGCCCTGCTGGGCCATGTTCAGCGTGGTCATCTCAAAGAAGTCGTACACGCAGTTCTCCAACATCATACAATGCTTGCGCGTCCTTTCCGAGGTGTCAATCAACGCCCATATTTCGTCGAGCGAGGTGGCTGCCGGCACTTCTATGGCGGCATGCTTGCCGTGTTCCATGGCATAAAGTGCCATTTCAGCATGGTGCTTCCAGTCGGTGGCGATGTAGACAATGTCGATGTCGTCGCGGTCGCACAAAGCTTTCCATGCATCTTCTTCACCCGAGTAGAGAACGGGTGCTTCCATACCGGCATCGGTCACGATTTTCGAGGCACGCTCCGTGTTCTCGGGCAAGAGGTCGCACAAGGCCACAATACGTGTACCGGGGATCTTGGTCCAACGCGCCACCGCGCCGGGGCCGCGCATGCCCAATCCGATGAAACCCACACGGACTGTGTCTAACTTCGGGGCAACCAACCCGATAACATCCTCCTGGCCGGCAGGACGCTCGGGAACAACCACTTGAATGGTGGAGCCGTTTTGAGATTCTGGCTGTACACTGGTACAA
>JAJPYW010000060.1 GCA_021204715.1 Prevotellaceae bacterium | reverse complement strand
CCTGCCCCAACCGCGACGGCACCAAGGGGGTAGGGGGATGCAGCTATTGCGACAACCGGGCCTTTAATCCCGCTTACTGCCGCGGCGGGGCGTCCGTGGCCCGGCAATTAGAAGACGGCAAGCAGTTCTTCGCCCACAAGTATCCCCGCATGAGCTACTTGGCCTACTTCCAAGCCTACTCGAACACTTATGCCGACTTACAAGAGTTGCAACGGCGGTACGAGGAAGCCTTGGCCGTGGACGGTGTGGTGGGCTTGGTCATCGCAACCCGGCCCGACTGCATGCCTCCCGCGCTTCTCGACTACCTCGCCTCCTTGAGCCGCCGCACCTTCCTCCTTGTGGAGTATGGCATCGAGTCTACCGACGAGGCGGTGCTGCGGCGCGTGAACAGGGGGCACACTTTTCAGGATTCCGTCAGTGCCATTGAACGCACGGCCGGGCGGGGCATCATGGTGGGCGGGCACCTCATCTTCGGGCTTCCGGGAGAGACGCGCGCGGGCATCTTGGCATCGGCAGCGCGCTTGTCGGCCTTGCCGCTCACCACGCTCAAAGTGCACCAACTGCAACTGATATGGGGCACACGCATGGCAGCGGAGTATCGCGAGCACCCCGAGGAGTTCTGGCTCATGGACATCGAGGAGTACCTCTCACTGCTTGTTGACTTCATCGAGCGCCTGCGCCCCGGCATCGTCTTGGAACGCTTCCTCGCGCAATCGCCGCCCGCGCTACTCATCGCCCCCGACTGGGACACGAAAATCCATGCCTTCAACCAACGCTTGCGCCGGCTCATGACTGCCCGGGGCGCTTATCAGGGTAAATTGGTTGGAATATAAGAAAAAAAGCGTATCTTTGAGGCGGTGATAAAAGGAAGGGGCTGCCGAAGCAATGCTGAAACAGCTGCCAAGTTCTTGCAGAAGTTGCTTTTAAGTTCTTGCAGAAGTTGCTTTTAAGTTCTTGCAGAAGTTGCTTTTAGGTTCTTACAGAAACTGCTGACAAAGCCTCACTGAAGCTGCTTTTAAAGCATTAACGATGTGAGGGCTGACGCATCGCCGAAGCCGCCGCCCCTTATTTGCCGAAACTATCGGGGACAACTCCCCAAATATTCACGTTAAACCAAACTACTATGCGATTGATTATCCAACCGGACTATGCGTCTGTCTCACAGTGGGCAGCCTGCTACGTGGCCGCTAAAATCAGGGCTGCCCGCCCCACGGCCGAGAAGCCATTCATATTGGGGTGTCCCACCGGCTCCTCCCCGCTCGGCATGTACAAGGCCTTGATAGACTTGTGCGGGCAAGGAGTTGTCTCCTTCCGCCACGTGGTCACGTTCAACATGGACGAGTACGTGGGCTTGTCCCGGGAGCATCCGGAAAGCTATTACTCCTTCATGTGGACGAACTTCTTCGGTCACATCGACATAGAGCCCCGGAACGTCCATATCTTGAACGGCAACGCCCCCGACCTTGAAGCCGAGTGCGCCGCCTACGAGGAGGCCATCGCCGTTTGTGGCGGCATCGACCTCTTCATGGGCGGGATAGGGCCCGACGGCCACATCGCCTTCAACGAGCCGGGTTCTTCCTTGTCTTCGCGCACCAGACAGAAGACGTTGACCACAGACACTATCTTGGCCAACTCCCGCTTTTTCGAGCACGATGTGGCCAAAGTGCCTAAGACGGCCCTGACCGTAGGTGTGGGGACTGTGCTCGACGCCAAAGAGGTGATGATACTTGTCAATGGCCACAACAAGGCCCGCGCCCTTCGGCACGCCGTTGAGGGGCCCGTCATGCAGATGTGGACCATCAGTGCCTTGCAGCTGCACCGCAAAGGCATTATCGTGTGCGACGACGCCGCCACCGAGGAGCTCAAAGTGGGTACTTACCGTTACTTCAAGGACATCGAGAGGGAGCATCTTGATCCGCAGTCGTTATTGAAGTAAGGGCTTCCTTATAGGTAAGGGTGGTTCAATGGAATCGGGCCGGTTCTTTCTTCAAAGAAAATCCGGCTCTTTCTTCAAAGACTGATTGCTTTGATTTTCAAGGATTATTCCTTTCCTTCTTCCATATACAAGTAACCCCTTTAGTCCGAAGCGACAGCTTCGGACTAAAGGGGTTACTGTTTACGCACGTCAGTGTCTTGCAAGCCTATAGTGCGGCAAGTCTCCGCCTGCCGCATCAGCTGCTGTTGGCTTATTACGTTTGTTCAAACCTGCCTGCTACGATAAAGAAAGCCCGCCTACTCCTTCTCGGTTTTCAGCGTAAACTCCTGCGAGTCATACTCGTTGCCATACTCGTCGGCCACGGCCACGTGTATTGTGACGATGCCGCTCTTTAGCTTGTCACCCGCCTCGATGTTCGCCGTGTACTTGATGCCTTCGCCGGGCGCGATCTCCTCCACCAAGATGCTCGAAGAGATGTAGAGATACTTCGCGCCGGTGGTCTCGCTCACTACGGGCAGCACGTTGTAGGCAGTCTGGTCGCCCTCGTTGGTAATCTCGAAGATGACCTTGCTCAGTTCACCCGCGTTGATCACTTGGTCGCGTCCGTCGTCGATGAAGCGGATGTTGTTGATTTGCAAGTCGGCCAGCGGGGAAGTAGTCTCCACGCGCGTCACGGTGGAGGGGGTGCGTTCCACCACGTAGGCCTTCTCCTCCTGCTTGGGCGTGGTGGCCGCGCTTGCTATGGCGGCCCCGGCCACGGTGCCTATGATGGTGCCTATGGCCGAACCGCGGAAGCCGCCCCGCGCGCCATGGTTTCCCGAGCCAATCAATCCGCCCATGGCGCCTCCCAAGTTGCCGCCGATGGAGGCACCTGCATACACAGCGCCCGCGTTGCCCGCCCCGTAGCGGCCGGTGGCGCAACCACTAAGCAGCAAGCAAGCCGCCAAGCATCCTATAAGTAGTCTCTTCATAATGCAGTGATTTATTGTTTCGTACCGGCAAAGGTAAGCAAAAACGTGCAATTATTCCGCAAACACGCCCACAAGATGTAAAAACTCTTCCCCACGCGGCGGTTTCTTATATATTGCTGAAAGAGCGAAGAAGATCCCCACATTTATCCCTTAAACGCTTGAAGAAGACATCTACCTCCTTCCTGACGCGCCAATGAATCATCCCTAGCAACCCTTGCCGGCGCCACCTTCGAGATTACCCCGCAATCTCCCCACTCCCTATGCACACCTTGGCCGCTTCATCATACACCACCCCAAACTGTCCCGGTGCCACCCCCTGCAGCTTCCCTTCTGACGCAATGCGGTATCCATCCGTCTCCCGGTACAGTAACCCCCGGCTAAACTCGGGCGTATGCCGAATCTTGAAAGTAACGGGAACACCATCCACCGACTCCCCCCAAGGATCAGCCGTGATAAAGTGGAATCCCTGCATCAGGAACCCGTAGGCAAACTGCTTTTCGGTATCATATCCCCGGGAGACATACACAATATTCCGCTCCGTGTCCTTGCGGATGACAAACCAAGGCCCGCCACTCAGCCCCAAGCCCTTGCGCTGGCCTATCGTGTGGAACCAGAAGCCGTGGTGGGTGCCAAGTACGCGCCCCGTTTCAAGCTCGACGATCTCGCCGTCGCGCTCGCCCAAGAACCGGCGCACGAAGTCGTTATAGTCTATTTTACCAAGGAAGCAGATGCCTTGGCTGTCGCGCCTGCCGGCCGAAGGAAGCCCCGCTTGCGCGGCTACCCGGCGCACCTCGCTCTTTAGCATGTCCCCCAAGGGGAAGAGCAGCTTGCTGATTTGCCCGTACTCGAGTTGCGCCAAGAAGTCCGTCTGGTCCTTGACAGGGTCGGCCGCGGTGCCGAGCCACACACGCCCATCTATCTCGAGCCGCTTGGCATAGTGCCCCGTGGCGGTAAGGTCGAAGTCCTTGCCCACGCGCTCCTCGAAGCAGCCGAACTTGATGTACTTGTTGCACATCACGTCGGGGTTGGGCGTGAGCCCCCGGCGCACCTTGTCGATGGCGTAGGCCGCCACCCGGTCCCAGTACTCCTGCTGCAAGTCCACCATCTCCAAGGGAAGCCTGTAGCGGCGGGCGATGCTCCTTGATATCTCCCAGTCCTCCTCGGCGCTGCAGTCCATGTAGTCCACGTCGTCGCGGCCAATCTTGATGTAGAACAGCGACGGCCTGTACCCCTGCTCGCAAAGCAGGTGCACCACCACCGAGCTGTCCACGCCCCCCGACAAAAGTACGGCAATCTCCATGCAATCTCCTTTCAGTAGTTCCGGCGACAAAAATAGAGAGATAATTTGACGTAAGCAACACCGGCGCGCGGGGATTTTCGCCTTGAAGATGACCAAGTAACAAACAATTTCGCTAATTTTGCAGCACGAACCAAACACCGATGTCCCCATGAAGCGCGCCACACACCTCCTACTGCTTGTGCCAGCGACCTTGCTGCTGCTTGGCACGCTCGCCTGCGGCGAAGACCGCTGGCCGGAGTACTACCCCCTGACGGGGCGCGACCTGTGGATAGACAGCGTGATGCGCGTGAATTACCTCTGGGCGGAAGACCTTCCCTCCACCAAGAAGCTGAACTACTTCCAAGCGCCCGCCACCTTCTTGAAGAACTTGGTCACGTCGAGCGACAAATACTCGAAGGTCGACACCCTTTACACGGAACCCGAGACCGGCTTCGGCTTCGAGTACACGCTCTACAAAGTAGACCAGAGCGACTCCTGCTACAATGCCCTTGTGACCTACGTCTCTTCGGACTCGCCCGCCGCCGACGCCGGACTGCTTCGCGGCGACTGGATAATGTCGGTGGACGGAGATTCCTTGACCAAGAACAACGAGTGGATGCTGCAAGAGGGCGAAGGATGCGCGCTAGACATAGGCAAATACGTGGTAGAAGTAGACCCCGACTCCTTGACCGAGACCTCCTACATAGAGCTTGTGGCCACCACCACCTTGCCGGCGGAGCGCGAAGTGAGCGACGACGCCATTCCCCTCTCCAAGATAATCTCCTTGGAAGGCACGCGCTACACCGTGGGCTACCTGCTCTACAACAGCTTCACCGCCGGCACCGAGACCGACAGCGAAGTGTATGACGACCGCCTGCGCGCCTTCTCCTTGGAATGTCAGGCAGCCGGCGTTACCGATTTCGTCTTGGACTTGCGCTACAACGAGGGCGGCGACTGGGACAGCATGCTCCTCATTGCCGATATACTTGCCCCCGCCGGCACGCCGGGGCGCACGCTCGCCTCGCTTGAGTATAACGAGCAGCGCAGCGCCGACAACCGCACCATCGACTTCGGCACGATGATAGGCCGGGGTGGGGCCAACTTGAACCTCTCCACCTTGTACGTGCTCACCTCGGGCACCACGGCCGACATGGCCGAGATCCTCATCAACTGCCTCAAGCCCTACATGGACGTGGTGCTCATTGGTCAAACCACCACCGGGCAGCGGGTGGCGCGCGAGAGCTTCATCAACACCGAGTATGCGTGGCACCTCTCTCCCGTGGTGTGCTACGTGTACAACGCCGAGGGCACCGCCGACTACTCCGGCGGCTTCAAGCCCGACTACTCCCTCAACCCCACTTCCTACCTCGCCTATTTCCTGCCCTTGGGCGACACCGAGGAGCTGCTGCTAAGGCAGGCAATCAAGCTGATAACGGGTGAAGATGAGCAGGAAGATGACTCAAGCACAGAGTAATCAGTTCTATGCAGGTTTTGGGAGCAAGAGGGTGCTGACACGGGTTGTAGGTGCTTGCTTCAAATGCCTTGCAGATGTTTGCTGAAATACATCATTTTTGCTTGCTGAATTTCTACGCAGTTTCGTTTTGAAACAACCTGCCCTTACTTATGGATGTACATTTCCGTCATCTCTTAAAGCACTTTGCATCAACTTACTAAGATAATCAGAAATACTACTGTGAAGTAGTTGCTTGCCACTCCTTGGAGCAGCCGATAAGAACTCCTTGGAGTAGCGAGCACCTACTCCAAGGAGTAGCAAGCAACTATTCCTTGGAGTAGTAAGTAAGAGTATATGGGAATTATCCTCTATATTATATGTGTGTGGTTCCTGCGAATGTACGTGTATCTCGGTATTTTATAAAAGGAAGTTCTGTTTATCTACGTCAGTAAGTTTAGCTTGACTGTATCGGCATGCATCTCCTCTCTTCATCGGCATGCTTCTTCTCTCTTCATCAGTCAGCTTTACCTGCTGTCTTCCGTAATCCGCAGCCTGCAACTCACGGCTCAGCCATCCACCCGTCCAATATAGCTTTGATTTCCTGCTGCATCTCCTCGGGCATCGTGTGGATACGGGTGCGGTGGCTGCCCCGTGGCTGGAGGAACACGTGGATGTTCGCTTTTCCTGTGAGCCACGTCACGCCGGCGGCGGTCCAAGGATCGTTCTGGCCATAAAGGAAGATCATCTTGGGGTCGTTCTCTTGCAAGAAGCTGACGATGGTGCGGCTGAGTGTCGCGTCGAAGGGCATGTCTTTCAGCTCTGGGGGCAGCATGAGGCGCTTGAGGTAGCCCTTGGCGCTGTCTATGGTGAGCAGCCCTTGGAACGGGGTGGTGTCGTAACCGTAATACCCAAGCTCGCGGGCGGCCTGCACGAAGAAGGGGGCGTCGGCGCCGTCGGTGGCGAAGTAGTCGGCCCCGCTTATCTTCATGAAGTGGGCGAAGATCTCCTCGTCGGTGGCGGTCTCTACCGGGGGAATGGTCTCCACGGGCGTGCCCCACTGCCAGAAGGAGAAGGAGTATTCAAGCACGGCATAGTCGTAGATCTCGCTTGTGGGCGCGCGGAAGGTGAGGTTCTTCTCCCGGCACGCTTGCTCGAACATGGGCTCGAGGGTGGCGCGGCGCTTCAAGACTTCCGTCTGGAACGCGCGCACCTTGGCGCGTTCTTCTTCGGTGCCTGCTTGGGTGGCGATGAAGGGCTCGTGGCGGCCGTCTTCCACGTCATAGCACAAGGGGGCCACGTAGGGCACGGAGATGTCTACATCGTCGGGGTAGAAGGTGCGGTAAAGGAGGGTGGTCTGCCCGCCCTTGCTTATGCCGGTGGCTATCCACTTGCCGGGGTAGATGGTCTTAAAGGCTTGGCAGACGGCGTGGAGGTCGTCGGCGGCGTTCCGGGCCGTGAGGTACTGCCAGTCCAAGGGCTCGGGGGTGGACTCGAGGAAGTAGCGGTGTTCCACGAAGACCATGTTGGCGTCGTACATCTTGGAGAGTTCTTCGCGGTAGCGGGGGTTGAGCGCGTAGGCACCGCCGTAGCCCTCGGTGATGATGAGGGTGGGGCGGTCAAAGCCCACGTGGGACACGATGACGCGCTGGCGGAACGTGCCTGCCTCGGGGTTCGTGTGGTCGACGGGCTGGGTGAAGTAGACGAGGTACTTCTCGGTGAATTCCTCGCTCTGCAAGGTCTTTGTCTCGGTTATCTCGGGCAGGGCCGCGAGCTTTTCTTGCAGGGCGGTGGGTACCGCTTGCTGCAAGGTGGTGTCAGCGGGTTGCTGCAGGGTGGTGTCGGCGGACTGTTGCGTTATCTGCGCTTTGAGCAAAGGGGTTGCCGTGAGCAACAGCAGCAGGGCGGCCGACAAGGTCTTTTGAATAAAGAATCGTTTCATGGGTTTGTTTCTTTGGGTTGTTGTGGGGGTGGGGTGCCGGTGGCGCCTTGGCGCCACCGGCTTGTATATAAAGAGAGGCGGTAACCCGTATTGCAGGGGGCTGCCGCCTCGTCTTTTATAGTATTACAGGAAAAAGCTTTATGCTTCTTCTACAGCTGCCTGCGCCGCTGCCAAGCGTGCGATGGGCACACGGAACGGGGAGCAGCTGACGTAGTTCAGGCCTACCTTGTGGCAGAACTTCACCGACGAGGGCTCGCCGCCGTGCTCGCCGCAGATGCCGCACTTCAGCTCGGGACGGATGGCGCGTCCTTTCTCGGTGGCCATGCGGATGAGCTGGCCCACGCCGTTCTGGTCGAGTACTTGGAAGGGGTCTACCTTGAGGATCTTCTTCTCCAAGTAGATGGGCAGGAAGGAGGCTATGTCGTCGCGCGAGTAGCCGAAGGTCATCTGCGTCAAGTCGTTGGTGCCGAAGGAGAAGAACTCTGCTTCGGAGGCGATGCGGTTGGCCGTGAGCGCGGCGCGCGGTATCTCTATCATGGTGCCTACCTTGAACTGGATGCTGTCGCCCACTTCTTCAAAGAGCTTGGCGGCCTCTTCGCGGATAACGGCGTTCTGCTGCTTGAACTCGTAGAGGATGCCGGTGAGCGGTATCATGATCTCGGGATGTACGTCGATGCCTTCTTTCTTCAGCTCCAAGGCGGCACCCAGAATGGCACGTGTCTGCATCTTGGTGATCTCGGGATAGGTGATGCCCAAGCGGCAGCCGCGGTGCCCCAACATGGGGTTGTGCTCGCACAGGGCCTCTACGCGTTGCTTGATGTACTGCAGGCTCACGCCCATGGCGTCGGCCATCTCTTGCTGGCCTTTCTGGTCTTGGGGCACGAACTCGTGCAAGGGCGGGTCGAGCAGGCGCACGGTGACGGGATATCCGTTCATCACCTTGAAGATGCCCTTGAAGTCGGCTTGCTGGTAGGGCAGGATCTTGTGCAGGGCCTTGCTGCGGCCTTCGGCGTCTTCGGCCAAAATCATCTCGCGCATGGCTTTGATCTTCTCGCCCTCGAAGAACATGTGCTCGGTGCGGCACAGGCCGATGCCCACGGCACCGAAGTCGCGGGCTACTTGTGCGTCGTGCGGGGTGTCGGCGTTGGTGCGCACTTGCAGCTTGGTGTACTTGTCGG
>JAJPYW010000029.1 GCA_021204715.1 Prevotellaceae bacterium | reverse complement strand
GCCTCTCAGAGAGCCGCTTTCCCAACTGTCGGGCAATGCGGGAAGCGGGTTGATGAAGCCCTCGTGACTTTGCAACAGCATCTCGCCGATGCCGGCCGCACCGCCGAAGTTGCCGTCTATCTGGAAAGGCGGATGGGCGCAGAACAGGTTGGGGAAGGTGCCGCTGACTGTCTTGTAACGCTTTTCTCTTGCCGGTACCGCCGCTTCTTGCTCTTGCATATTCTTTTCAACAGGCTCTACGGCGGGATGCAGCAGGCTTTGAAAGAGTTTCCAAGCGCGGTTGCCGTCGCCAAGACGTGCCCAGAAGTTGATTTTCCATGCGCGGCTCCAGCCCGTAGCTTCGTCGCCACGGCGGTTCAACGTTACCCGGCAGGCATCGGCCAATGCCGGTGTGCTCTCAGTAGAGATGAGGTTGCCCGGATGGAGTCCGTAGAGGTGGGAGACGTGGCGGTGGTGCACGTCCTCTTCTTCATAGTCTTCCAACCACTCTTGCAGGTAGCCTCCTCGAGGGCTTGTCTGCATGGGCGGGAATGCGGCCAAGTCGGCCTGCAACTCCTTTATATATGCGGCGTGGCAACCTAACAGACGGGCGGCTTGGATTACGTTGGTGAAGAGTTCGGTGAGTATTTGGATGTCCATCGTGGAACCCATGCAGACGCTGACGGCATGCTGCTTGTCTGCTCCCACATAGAAGGCGTTCTCGGGCGAGGAGGTGGGTGCCGTGACCAACCAGCCGTGCGCCGGCTCCCTGACCAACGTGGTGTGGAAGAATTCCGACGCGCCTTTCAACAGGGGGTAGACACGGTGCAGGTATGCGGTGTCTTGCGTGTAGAGGTAGTGGTTCCACAAATGGGCGCATAGCCAGGCTCCGCCTGTGTTGGTGGCGCCCCATGAGGGGTGTTCGCCCGGTGCGGTGTAGTTCCACACGTTGGTCATCATGTGCAACACCCAGCCGCTTGTCTTGTCGCCGTAGAAGGCGCGGGCCGATGCTTCTCCCGATGGTACCAACCGCTCTATGAGCGTGGTCAAGGGCTGGATGAGCTCTTGAAGGCCCGCTTGTTCCATGGGCCAATAGTTCATCTGGAGGTTGATGTTGGTGTGGTAGTCGCCGTTCCAAGGTGTGGAGATGGTGTTGGCCCATAGGCCTTGCAAGTTGGGCGGCAACGAGCCGGGACGGGTGCTGCAGATGAAGAGGTAGCGTTCGTAGTTGTAATACAAGGCGGCCATGGCGGGCGACGGTTCTTCACTGAAGCGCAGCAGGCGTTGGTCGGTGGGCAACGCGTCGGCATCCCCGGGGGGAAGCGTCAAGCTGACGCGGTCGTACAAGGCGCGGTGGGCGGCTATGTGCGCTGCCATGTCGGGTTGTGCCGCCGATAACAGGCTGTCGCACACTTCACGGTAGCGCGCGCCGGGAAAGGCGGTGCCTTCGGCTTCGTAAGAGGTGGTGGCCGAGATGAGCAACCAAGCCTCCCGGCCTCCTTTCAACTCGAATCCTTTGTTCAGAGAGAGTGTGCAGGTGCCTTCACCGGCTATCAGCCGCATGGCCACACGGTATTTCATTCCCTCCCGGCCGGGCATGCCGCTGTCCATAGTCCCTTCCATGAGCAAGGTGCCATTGGCGGCATTGCCGCCGGCTGCGGGAAGTGTAGTCAACATGGCACGCTCTTGTCGTGTCAAGGTTGCCGAGAAGTTCAAGGCGCCCGGCGTGTCGGCTGCAAGGTGCACTACCATGACGTCAAGGTCGCGCGCGGTATAACAGGCGCGTTGGTAGCGGGTGCCGTTTAGTGTGAAGGTGGTGCGGGCCACGCCGTCGCGCAGGGAGAGTTCCCGGATGTAATCTTCCACACCGTCGGGTAAAGTTCTTCCTTCTTGCCGTTCTACTGCTTCCTTGCCGGCTTGGGATGGAGATAGAGGAGTGTCCGGCTTGTCGGGTTCTTCCATTCCCGGATAAGAAAAGCAGAGCTCAAGGTTTCCCAATGTCTGGTAGGAGCCGTACCGTCCGTCAGTCTCTTGCTTCTTGGGGACAAAGCTGTCGTACATCAGCTCCTGCGCCTCCATGTTCTTCCCTTGGAAGAGTAGTTCGCGGATGGCGGGCAGGCTTCTCGAGGCATCTGGGTTGCTGTAGTCGCACTCGCTACCGCTCCACAGGGAGATCTCATTCAATACAATGCGTTCGTGACGGACGCCGCCGTCGGGCATCATGCCTAAACGGCCGTTGCCGAGCGGCAACGTCTCTTCCCACATTGTGGCGGGAGCGGTGTAGTAGATACGGTGGTTGCAACTGTCGGCAGGCGCGGTTGTGGCCGCTGCCGCTGCCGGAAGTCCTAAAAGGACAAGTTCGGGTAACAGTTTCATACGTTTAAAGGTTTGGGTTATAGTTTCAAGCTCACTGCATGGCCGTCGTAGTTCACGACGAATCCTTTGGCGGCCAAGTTAAACGGCAGTGGATGTTCTTTGTCTACCTTGACGATGTTGAAGGTGCGTTCTTGCAACATACCCGGAAACTTGCCCTCGCGGTCGCCGATGACAAGCAGGCTTTCGGCATCGTTGTAGGTGAATGGAATGGTGGCGTAAGCGCCCTTCTCGTAGTTGTAGTTCTCTCCTTCGTCCTCGTAAAGGGTGAAACGGCCATCGTGTCCGCCATAGACATAGAGGGTGATTTCCGATGCCGGCTTCTCGCTTGTGTACTGCATGTCGGGGCCGAAAGGAATGATGGCTCCTTCGCGTGCGAAGAGCGGAATGCGCTCGTAAGGCGCGTCGGCTTCCAATGTTTGGCCGCCTTCTATGTATGCGCCCGTGTAGAAGTCATACCATCCGCACGGGGCCGGGAAGTAGACCTCACGGCTACGTGCGCCGTAAGTGTAAACGGGAGCTACCATCAAGGCCGGGCCGAACATGAATACGTCGCCGATGTCGTTTACCCGGCTGTCTGCGGTGAAGTCCATGACCAACGGACGCATGATGGTGTAATCGTTGAAGTAGGTCATGCCGGCCATGGAGTAGATGTAGGGCATCAAGTTGTAGCGCAGTTTCGTATAGTACAGAATGGTGTTGTAGCAGGAATGTCCCTCGGGCGCGATGTTCCATACTTCGCGCAGTGGAAACTGCCCGTGGGCGCGGTAGAGCGGGCAGAAAGCGCCAAACTGATACCAACGGGCGTTCAACTCCCGCCACTCCTTTAAGTCATCGTTCTCCCGGCCGGTACGGTCGAAGAGCGTTTGTGCGGCAACGTAGCGGCCTTCCACGCAAAAGCCTCCTATGTCCATGGTCCAGTAGGGGATGCCGCTCATGGAGAAGTTCAAGCCGGCTGAAATCTGCGCCTTCATATCTTCCCAGCGTGTGCCGATGTCGCCGCTCCACGTGGCGGTGGAGTAGCGCTGCAATCCTGCAAAGCCTGAGCGTGTCAGCAAGAATACCCGGCGGTTGGCATCTACCCCTCGCTGGCCTTCATAGATGGCCTTGGCGTTCATCAAGGCGTAGGCGTTGAAGTATTCGGCCGACGGGCCCAATGCGGTGGGCCCGCACAAATCCTTGCGGTATGGCAAGTCGGTGCAGTCGCGGATGTTCGGCTCGCTGGCATCCATCCACCAAGCGTCGAATCCCAACCGGTACAGGTGCTCTTCCATCTGCTTCCAGAAAAGCGCGCGCGCTCCTTCGGCATAGGCGTCGTAGAAGGAACCTAAATAGCCCTGGCCTATCCAGTCGCGGATGCTGTCGTCCACGGCGCGCCGGTACATCCACCCCCGCCTGTCGAACTCTTTATAGTGTTCCGTGGTGGTATAGAACTTGGGCCATACGGATATCATTACCCGGCCGTTCATGGCATGGATGGAGTCTACCATGCCTTGTGGGTTGGGGAAGCGCGCGGCGTCGAACTCGTGGCTGCCCCAAGCGTCTTCGGGCCAATAACTCCAATCTTGCACGATGTTGTCGATGGGGATGCGTCGCTTGCGGAACTCTTTGAAGGTGCCCACAAGCTCCCCGGCGGTCTTGTATCGTTCGCGGCTCTGCCAGAAACCCATGGCCCACTTGGGCATGACGGGCGACTTGCCCGTAAGGGTGCGGTAACCGCTTATTACATCGTCCATATCCTCTCCGTACACGAAGTAATAGTCTGTTTGGGGTTGCATCTCGCTCCACCAAGAGAGCTTGGCTTGCGTTTCATCGGGCACGGGCGTCAAGGCGCGCAGCCCGCAATAGGAGACATCTCCGTCGGGCTTCCACACTATTTTCAGGGGCACACGCTTGCCCGCTTCCAAGTTCACGGCAAACTTGTAGCTGTTGGGATTCCAAGCCGTGCGCCAGCGCTCGGGCACCACCGGCCGGTTGTCGATGTAGACTTTCATGTAGCCGGCATAATAGAGGATGAAGCGGTAAAGGCCGCTTTCGGCAGGCTCTATTTCGCCCTCGTAGGTGACGCGCGCATCCTTGTAGGGAAAGTCTTGCGGCAGGTTCACAACCCGCTCCAAACTGGCGGCGCGGTCCAAGTGTTCGAAATAGATGGAGTCTTCCCGGCGCACGATGATGGGGACACGCTTGTCGGCGGGAATGTAGGTGCCTGTCAAGGCTCCCTCCTTGCCTTGCTTGTCGTAAAGCTTGAATACAGTGCCCAACTGTGCGTAGTCGCGCGCGTCGCCGAAGCGGGAAAAAGAATAGCTGTCCCACAAAATGCCGTAATGCTTGTTGGAGACGATAAATGGTACCGAGACCTTCGTGTTGTACTGGAAGAGTTCCTCGTTTTTTCCTTTGTAGTTGAACTCGTCGGCTTGGTGTTGCCCTAATCCGTAGAGAGCTTCGCCGTCACCGGCCGGTTGGAACACTTGCCGCACGCTGTATTCCTGCTTGCCTTCCACCTCAATGGGGGTGAAGGTACGTCCGGCACTATCCTCTGCCAAGATGATGTTGCCCGCGTGGTCGGTAAAGGTTACATCGCCCGTGGCTTTGGACACCGTGGCGGTGATTTGCGATGTCTTTACGGCTACCGCGCCTCCCGTTTCTTCCACCTCGAAAGGTGTCTCATGGGTTGGGGGTACAATAATCAGACTCTCCCTGTCTGAAAACGCCTTTTCAGGCGTGGCCGATACGTGTATCAGTTTCTCGCCCATTACCTCCACACGCACCATGCGTACGTCAGTGGGCGCCTGTTGACTCACTTTGACGATGATTCCACCGTCCGTTCTTTCATAACCGCTTCCTTGGCAGGCTGCAAGCAACCAAGCGCCGAGCAAAAACCACACGCTTTTAGATTTCATGTCACTGTTATAGGTCTATTATATCCATAACAGGGCCGGTGCAAAGGCCGGCCCTGTTATATTCAGGTCATATCAATACTCGCTTCAATCCATGTGGAACATTTCAGGCAGCGGAATGGAGATAGGTGAATTGTCGGGATTCACCTCCATGATGTCGGCCATGTAATCCCACCACTTCTGTACGATGGGGTTGGAGCCCATGTCCTGCGAAGAGGCCCCGCCTTCCGTCTTCTGGAAAGCGAAGAGAATGTTCGTATCCTTATCCCAATAGATGGAATAGTCGAATACACCACCCTCTTTGAGCAATTTCTTCATTTCCGGCCAAAGGGCGGCATGTCTTTTCTGATACTCTTCCTCGAAACCCGGTTTCAAGAACATTTTAAAAGCTTCTCTTTTCATAATTCTATTCCTTATTATATGATTCTTGTTTTGTTATTTGGGAAGGTGGAATGCCTCGGTCATCTCGTGCATCTGCTCGGGGCTCATGCCTTCGGGCTCGAAGCCCATGTTGCGGGCGGCGATGTAGATCAATGCCGACTTGTTCAGCACGTCCACTTGGTCGAATGCTGACATTACGTCGCAATCTACGGCAAATACACCGTGCTTCTCCCACATCACTACATCATAGTCGTCAAGCTCCTTGATGGTGGCGTCGGCCAACTCTACCGAGCCGGGCAGCGTGTAAGGAATGATACCCAAACCACGCGGGCAGAAGGCCTTCGTCTCGGGAATCATGCTCCATAACAAGTTCGTGGCTACATCTTTGCCCAAGAACTTCCGGCTGTGTGTCATGGCGACCAACTCAATGGGGTGGGTGTGCAACGAAGCCTTGTAAGGAGAGCCTTTGGCGATGAGGTAATTGTGTACGCTCAAGTGAGAGGGCAGCTCGGAAGTGGGCTTCACAGGTTTGTCGGCGATGATGACATAGCTGGCGCAGTCGTCCAGAATGCGGATGACAGAACCGTTGTCCATGGGATAGCGGGCCAAGTCGCGCATACGCATGTTCGTGCCTTTGCAGAAGAAATAGCACCCTTTCAGGTGGGGCAGTGTGGTGCCTATGGGTTTGACTTCACTGATGGCGGGCAGCTGGCGTATCTCGTCGTCTACATACTCGGTGATGTTCACAGTGATGTTGCCGCCATTGCGCTCGGCCCAGCCTTTTTGCCACAAATAACCCGCTACTTCGGCCACTTTCTCCACTTCTTTGGCCAGTCCGGGACGGTTTTCCAATATCGATTTCATAATTTATGCGGTTTTATTTTCTTTATTATACCTTATATATTATAACAGCTGCGGAAGGAAGCAGGAGATGACCAGAATCACCAATCCGACAATCAGTACCACGATGGTTTTCGGGGTGCAACCCTTCCACTCTTTCAAGATAATGCCCCAAACGTTCGAGAAGGTGACGTTCAGAGACATGAGAATACACCAAGAGAAGGTGACCAACGCCGCCGAGCCAGCCAAAAATCCCTTGCCCAAGCTCAGTCCGAAGAACTGGCTGTACCACAACAAACCTGCCAGTGCCGAGAAGAGCACGTTGTTCAAGTAGAGGGAACGCTTGCCGTAATCGGCCCATGTTTGGTTCTTGGAGTTTTGGTACAAGCAGTACAAGGCATTGGTGATGAAGCCTCCCAACGTTACCAAGAAGGTGGCGGGCAGTGTCTTGAAGATGTCCGAGCTTCCTTCGAAGCAGAGTTTCTCTCCGAAACCCAACCCGATGTTGAAGCAGGCGCTCATGAATCCGCAGAGCAACGCCACAATCAGTCCTTTGGGGAAATTAAAGTCCTTCACGGCCTTCTTCTTTTCTTCCTCGCTGAGCATGGCCGACTTCATGCCTCCTGCAATGCCGATGATGGCGATGCCTATCAATGTCACCACCACGCCGATGATGACCGAAGCGGTCAGGTCACCGGGCCGGCCCATGAAGAGCGGCGTAAGGATGGTACCAAGTCCGGCACAGGTACCCAAGCCGATGGACTGTCCCAAGGCCACACCCAAATAACGCATGGACAAGCCGAAGGTCAATCCGCCTACACCCCACAGAATACCGAACAAAATGGTCATGAGCGAATCGCCCGGATGCGCGGCATACGCCTCGAAAAGGGTGTGTCCTGCCGGCACGGCAAGCAACGCGCCCAAGAGGGGGAATACTATCCACGCGAACACGCCTTGCACAATCCAGTACGACTCCCAACTCCACGACTTGATGCGGTTGATGGGCACATAGCAGCTCGACTGGCAGAAGGCGCCGATGGCGATAATCAATAATCCGAGAATAATTTCCATGCTTTCAAACTACATGTTGTAAGAACGGTGCCGGCAATAAGGCGGGGCGGCCCCCACCCTTTATTGCCTGCACCTTTTGGCAGTTTATCGTTTGGAAGTCACTTCGGCTTCGTACTTCTCTACTTCGGCGATGTAGTCTTCGCCTACGGGCACGTTGTTCTTCAAGCAGAACATGTCCCAAACGGCGTTCCAAGGCAGCGACTTGGCCTCTTCGAGCAATGCGAGACGCTCGAAGCCTTGGCCTGCGGCCTCGTACTTGCGCAGGATGTCGATGGGTTCCAACATGGCGCGTACCATGCACTTCTGTGCGGCGCGGCTACCGATAACGTAAGCGCCGATGCGGTTGATGGAAGCGTCGAAATAGTCCAAACCGTAGTGTACGCGGTCCAAAGCGTTGCAACGTACGATTTCGCTGAAGAGATCCATCGTGGGGTCGTCCATGATGGTTACGTGGTCAGAATCCCAACGTACCGGACGGCTTACGTGCAACATCAGTTCAGGCACGTAGAGCAACAGCGAGGAAACCTTGTCGGCCACGCTTTCGGTGGGGTGGAAGTGGCCCGTATCCAAGGTAATCATCTTGTTGTGTTGTGCGCCGTAGCCGATGTAGAAGTCGTTGGAACCAACCGTGTAGCTTTCCAAGCCGATACCGAATACTTTCGACTCGATGCAATCTTTCATGTTCTTCAGGTCTTGAGCGAAGATTTGGTCCAAAGAGTCTTTCAGCAGTTCACGGTATTTCATTTTGTTCACGGTGATATCCTTGCTTCCATCGTGTACCCACAAGTTCATGATACAGGGGTCGCCCTGTGCCTTACCCAATTCCTCGGCCACGAGACGGCAACGTTTGGTATGCTCAATCCAGAAGTTGCGGATGCCTTCGTCGGGATTGGACAACGAGAGGTCGCCCGATTTGGGATGAGAGAAGGACGTGGAGTTGAAGTCGAGCTTCATGTTGTGCTCCTTGCTCCAATCTATCCAGCTCTTGAAATGTTCCGGCTCCACTTGGTCGCGGTCGACCACCTTTCCTTGGAAGTCGCCGTAGATCTCGTGCAGATTCAGACGGTGGGTTCCCGGAATGTAGGAAGCTGCCTTCAGAATGTCGGCCCTGAGTTCGTCGATGTTGCGAGCTTTGCCGGGATAGTTGCCCGTAGCTTGGATACCGCCCGTCAGCGAACCGGCCTGTACCTCGAAGCCCGTCACGTCATCGGCTTGCCAGCAATGGAGTGACAGATGGAAATTCTGCATGGCCTCCAATACCTTTTCAGTGTCTACACCAACAGCTGCATACCGCTCGGCGGCAATCGCATACGCTTTCTGTGTCAATTCTTCTTTTTTCATGATGATGAATTTAAGTGAAA
>JAJPYW010000031.1 GCA_021204715.1 Prevotellaceae bacterium | reverse complement strand
CGGGAGGAACGACCATATCCGGCGTAGTGCGTAGATGTGAAACAAAGGCCCATCCGCAGCCAAAAGTATATCAGCATCCCCATTATACAGACCAAAAAGAAAGCCCCAACCCCATCCGCATACCCACAGAGCCTAATCCAAGACAATGCCTCAAACATAGAAGCCCCCCATTACACCGCAATCTAAACAATGTCTTCTCCCCACAAATCCACACTTTATTTATAAACTGTTTGCATATTCAAATTATTTGTGTAAATTTGCATCCGAATCTGACAAGAACAATGCAAATTGTTTATAAAAGAGCTATATTATCAATCAACTAATCAAAGAGATAAAGTATGAAAGCAACCAATGTATTGGAAAATTTGAAAAGAAGGTTCCCCAACGAACCAGAGTATCATCAAGCCGTGGAAGAAGTCCTCTCCACCATTGAAGAAGAGTACAACAAGCACCCCGAATTCGAGAAAGCCAACCTGATTGAACGCCTCTGCATCCCCGACAGAGTGTACCAATTCCGCGTAACGTGGGTAGACGACAAAGGCAACGTGCAGACCAACATGGGCTACCGCATACAACACAACAACGCCATCGGCCCCTACAAAGGCGGTATCCGTTTCCATGCCTCCGTCAATTTGAGCATCCTGAAATTCTTGGCATTCGAGCAAGTATTCAAGAACTCCCTTACCACCCTGCCCATGGGCGGCGGCAAAGGCGGCTCCGACTTCTCACCCCGCGGCAAAAGCAACGCCGAAGTGATGCGCTTCTGCCAAGCCTTCATGCTTGAATTGGGAAGACACATAGGCCCCGACATCGACGTACCCGCCGGCGACATAGGCGTGGGCGGCCGCGAAGTGGGCTACATGTTCGGCATGTACAAGAAGCTGACGCGCGAGTTCAGCGGCGTGTTGACAGGTAAAGGACAAGAATATGGCGGCTCGCTGATACGCCCCGAAGCCACCGGCTACGGCAACGTGTACTTCTTGATGGAAATGCTCAAGACCAAAGGCATGAACCTCGAAGGCAAGTCCGTACTCATATCGGGCGCGGGCAACGTGGCCCAGTACACCGCCGAGAAAGTATTGCAGCTTGGAGGCAAAGTACTCACCATGTCCGACTCCGACGGCTACGTGTACGACCCCGCCGGCATAGACCGCGAGAAACTTGACTACATCATGGAATTGAAGAACCTCTACCGTGGACGTATCTATGAATATGCCGACCGATTCCCCGGCGTGAAATACGTAGAAGGCGAGAAACCTTGGGGCGAGAAAGCCGACATAGCGCTGCCTTGCGCCACACAGAACGAAATAGACGGAGAACACGCCCGTCAGCTCGTGGCCAACGGTGTAATCGCCGTGTCAGAAGGCGCCAACATGCCCTCCACCCCCGAAGCTATCAAGGTGTTCCAAGAAGCCAAGATACTCTACGCCCCGGGAAAGGCAAGCAACGCAGGCGGTGTATCGGTATCGGGATTGGAGATGAGCCAGAACTCCGAGCGCCTCTCATGGAGCGCCGAGAAAGTAGACTCCATGCTGCACGCCATCATGGAAGACATCCACAGGAACTGCGTGAAGTACGGTACCGAGCCCGACGGCTACGTGAACTACGTGAAAGGCGCCAACGTGGCAGGCTTCATGAAAGTAGCTAATGCGATGATGGCACAAGGCATTGTATAAACAACGAGCCCGTTTGAAGGAGACAAATACGCATTGCCCCCGCTACAGACAACTGTAACGGGGGCAATCTATATCTATCAAAGGCCTTACTATACAGCCCCTGCAAGCACAATCAGAACAACTTCAATCGCCCTGCACGCGCCTCTTCCAACGGGACAGTCTGCGACTGTCCCGTCTCTTTTTGCGCCCGCAAGTGGCTGTACCGCTGCAGCAACTCCGCCTCGAAAGAAGCCTTCATGGAAGGATTCATGAGCCTTGCCGCCACCACAACATTCTGCGAAGCATCCTTCAAGTGGACTACGGGCGCGTGGTAGACGGGAGCAATCTTCAAAGCCGTGTGCAGCTGCGAAGTGGTGGCGCCGCCAATGAGCAAGGGAATGTCCGCACCCGCCTTCTCCAAGCACGAGGCCACGTGCACCATCTCCTCCAATGAGGGCGTGATAAGCCCGCTTAGCCCAATCATGTCCACGTGTTCTTCCATGGCCCGCTGCACAATGGTCTCGGCCGGCACCATGACACCCAAGTCGATTATCTCGTACCCGTTGCATGCCATTACCACAGCGACGATGTTCTTGCCAATGTCGTGCACGTCGCCCTTCACCGTAGCGAGCAACACCTTGCCTGCCGACGCCGCGCCTTCCCGCTTCTCGGCCTCAATGAGCGGCTGCAAAATGGAAACCGCCTGCTTCATGACACGCGCCGCTTTCACCACTTGCGGCAAGAACATCTTGCCCGCACCAAAGAGGTCGCCCACATGGTTCATGCCCGCCATGAGCGGTCCCTCGATGACAGCCACCGCCTTGCCGTAACGCTGCAAAGCCTCCTCCAAGTCGGCAGGCAAGCAATCGGCGACACCCTTGACAAGCGCATGCTGCAAGCGCTCTTCCACGGTGCCTTGCCGCCATAAGTCACGCGCGTCGGCCGTGGCGGACGCACCGCTTACAACACCTGCCGCCCGGGCTGCGTCAGCCTGCGCTTTCAAGCGCGCGGCCACTTCGACAAGCCGCTCGGCGGCATCGGCGCGGCGGTTGAGCACCACATCGGTTATCAGCTCCAACAAATCTTCCGGAATGTCGGTGTAAAGCACCGAAGTGGCGGGATTGACGATGCCCATGTCCATACCGGCAGCAATGGCATGGTAGAGGAAAACGGCGTGGATGGCCTCGCGGATGTAGTTGTTTCCACGGAAAGCGAAGGAGAGATTGCTCACCCCGCCGCTGACGTGCGCGCCGGGCAGATGGGTGCGAATCCAACGGGTGGCACGTATGAAGTCTACGGCATAATTGTCGTGCTCGGCCATGCCGGTGGCGATGGCCAGCACGTTGGGATCGAAGATGATGTCGTGCGGATTGAAGCCCGCTTGCTCCACAAGCAGCTTGTAAGCCCTCCCACAAACGGCAATGCGGCGCCCGTAGGTATCGGCTTGGCCGCTTTCATCGAAGGCCATCACAATGACGGCGGCACCGTAGCGCCGGATGGCACGCGCGTGTTCCAAGAACTTCTCCTCGCCCTCTTTCAAGGAGATGGAATTGACAATGGCCTTGCCTTGCAAGCACTTCAAGCCCGCCTCGATAACCTCCCATTTGGAAGAGTCGAGCATGACGGGCACACGGGCGATGTCGGGTTCGGAAGCGATCAAGTTCAGGAAGTTGACCATCTCGGCACGGGCGTCAAGCAGCCCGTCGTCCATGTTGATGTCGATGACAAGCGCCCCGTCCTCCACCTGACGGCGGGCAATGACGAGCGCCTCGTCGTATTTCTTTTCGCTGACTACACGCAGGAACTTGCGCGAGCCGGCCACATTGCAACGCTCGCCTACATTGACGAACTTCACCTCGGGTGTAAGCTCCAACAGTTCCAGCCCGGAGAGTTGCAGCGTTTCGGGCTTCGCGGCGGGGCGGTGGGGTGCGGCGCCTTCCACCAACCGGGCGAAACGGGCGATGTACTCGTCGGTAGTGCCGCAACAACCCCCAAGGATATTGACCAAGCCTTCGGACACGTAGGGTTCCACTTCGCGCGCCATCTGGTCGGGCGACTGGTCATAACGCCCCATGCTGTCGGGCAGGCCGGCATTGGGATAAGCGGATATATAGTAAGGCGCGCGCGCGGCAAGCCGTTCCAAGAAGGGCTTCAACAAGCGCGCGCCGTAGGAGCAGTTCAGCCCGATGGAGAAGAGCGGCGCGTGGGCAACCGAGGCAAGCAAGGCTTCGAGCGTCTGCCCCGAAAGGGTACGTCCCGCCGTGTCGGATATGGTGACGGAGAGCATGAGCGGCACCCGCCGCCCTGCCTGCCGCATGGCTTCTTCGGCGGCATAAAGGGCGGCTTTGGCGTTCAACGTGTCGAATACGGTCTCCACGAGCAATGCGTCCACGCCGCCTTGTAGAAGAGCGTTCATCTGCTCCACGTAGGCCGCGGCAAGCGTGTCGAAGGTCAAGGCGCGCAAAGCGGAATTGTTCACGTCGGGACTTAGGGAGCAAGTCTTGTTCGTAGGGCCTACAGAACCGGCCACGAAGCGGGGCTTGTGGGGAGTAAGACGGGTGTACTCGTCGGCCGCTTGGCGTGCCAAGCGGGCGGCGGCAAGGTTGATTTCGCCGACGTATGCTTCTACATGGTAGTCGGCCATGCAGATAGAGGTGGCGCTGAAACTGTCGGTCTCGATGATGTCGGCTCCGGCGGCCAAGTAACGGCGGTGGATGTCGGTGATGATGTCGGGGCGGGTGAGGCAAAGCAAGTCGTTGTTGCCTTTCAACTGGCCGGGTACACGGGCGAAGCGCGGGCCTCGGAAGTCGTCTTCGGTCAAGCTATAAGACTGTATCATGGTGCCCATGGCGCCGTCCAACACCAAGATGCGTTCCCGCACCAACGTTTCCAATGTACTTGTCGTCTCCATGCAGCGGATGGTTGTAAAGGGATTGTTGTCTACTTGCCGCGCGCTACTTCCTGAACATGCGGGCCATTTCGCGTTTGTCTTCCTGCTCTTTCAACGACTGCCGCTTGTCGTATTGCTTCTTGCCTTTGGCAAGGGCCACCACGAGCTTGGCCAAGCCGCGCTCGTTGATGAACAGACGCACGGGAACCAAGGTGAAGCCGGGATCGGCCGACTGGCGTTGCAGCTTCTGCAACTCCTTGCGCTGCAGCAGCAGCTTGCGGTCGCGGCGCGAGGCATGGTTGTTGTAAGAGCCGTAGAAATACTCGGCGATGTGCATGTTCTTCACCCACAGCTCGCCGCCCGAGAAGTAGCAATAGGTATCCACCAAGCTGGCCTTGCCCAAGCGGATGGACTTGATTTCCGTGCCCGTGAGCACGATGCCGGCCACGTAGGTATCGAGCAGCTCGTAGTCGAACGTGGCACGCTTGTTCTTGATGTTGATGGGCGTTTGTTTCATCCGTCGGCAGTTGTTATGCCCGAGGGCTTAATTGAGCAGGCTCACCAAGTTGTCGAACACCAACTGTATCGCGAAGGGGCAAAGGAGCAACAGCACGGAGGCCACGACGGTGAACTGCAGGCGGCTCTTGTCGTCTATCTTCAAGAGCGCGCGGCTGCCCACCCACACCACATAGAGCGTGTAGAACTGAATGAGCAAGGCAAGGACGTTGAAGTCGGGCCACACGCCCACCACAATCTTGATGAGGAACAGCACCACCATGGCGTAACCGGCAAACTGCTGCGCCAAGGGCAGGTTGCCCGGCCCCGAGAAGAAACGAGTCCACACGGCGTTGATAAGGTAGGCGGCGAGGAAGTAGCCCCCGAAGAGCGACACGGCCACCGCACAGCAGCGTGTCATGGCATACTGGAAGCTCTGCGGCCCGCCCCACCCCACGGTGATGAGCGAGCCCACGAGCACGGAGAGACCGCACAAGCCTATCATGGGGTAGACAAACAGCGTGAATACCCGCCTGCGGCCTTCCAAAGAAATTTCCTCCCACGCACGTGTCGGGGAGGAAATAAGCAACTTGGCGATATGGAATAACGCCTTGTAGTCCACTAACCGTTAATATTTGTAGGAGATGCTGTAGCTGTTCTCCACGGTGTTACTGCTTTCTAAATCGACGGAAGAGGAATTCTCCTTGTCCTTGATGACGACCGTGGTGGGCTTGCTGTTGCCCGAATAGTCGGCATAAGCGTTCAAGACCGTGGTCAAATCGTAGCCGAACCAATCCCACACGCTGGTTTCAGTGCCCGCGTCATTGCCACGGTCGTGGCGCAAGTAGAGCGTCAGCTGCGTGTCGCCCTCCTCAAGTTCCGAAGGATAGAAAGCCAGCGTGAAGGTGTGCGAGGAATAGAAGCTCGAGCTGGAGGTCATAAACCAGCAGATGGGTATAATCAACGTAGTGCTGTCGAACCAGTCGGGGGAGTATAAAACATTGCCGTAGTACTCGCTGTAGGCGGAATAAGACAAGCTGATTACAGGCGCTGTTTCGGTGACGTCGGTCTCTCCCTCGCGCACGATTTCAACCGGCGCGTCGATGGAATAGGCCGTAGAAAGGGAGAGGGTGTAACCGGTACCCGTGCCCGACGCGTCCAATTGCGCCGTACCGTAGATATAGGCGAGGTTGGTGTTGTAGATATCAAAGCCGTATGAGGAGGCCACCGAAGACAAAGAGGTGCTGGTGGGATAGAAATAATTTCCCGCTCCATCCACGAAATAGCTGGCGTTTACAACCTTTACCACACCGGAAATGGTGTAGTAGCCATTATCGCTGTCACTGTCGTCCGAGTCCAAGCAGGAAGTAAACATGGTTCCGGCCAAGAGGGTGCAAATCAGTGCGGACAATTTTAATTCCTTCATTAGTTTCATAATCATTATATATATAATATGTATTAACCGGGCAAAGATAGATATTCCAATTCACAATCCCTACGAAAACCCCGTTTTTTTGTATAAGCATCGACAAACACACCATGTAGCATAACCAATGGGAACATATAGGGGATGAAAGTCGCTATTCTCCTTGCAAGTTCTCCGCTATGTTCTTTTTCAATCGTTTGGCTATCCGTGCTTCCTTGGCAGCCATTTTTTTATAAAGTGCTTTTGCAGCCGCTTCATACCGCTGCCTTGCAGGTGTATCTATGCCTAATACACGATCCAACATCTCCTCGTGCGTGTATATCTTCATCTCGCCAAGCTGTCTCATATATTACCTTTATTTATCTGTATATACAAAAGTAACCGTTTCTTGTCAGATAAGCAAACAAGATGCGACAGAAATAGGGTTGGATTTGCAGGGAAAAGAAAAATGTGTATCTTTGCACGCAGCCGACGGTTGTCATCCGGTAAGGAAAGCATACGACAGGGAAGCCCTCACCGCAGTGATGTCGGCAATGACAATGAGATTCTTACACATAGACTGCAATAGCACTGCAAAACCGCACTTGGCCGATGAGATGATACAAGGTAATCGGAACAGGAGAGGATTTTGTGCGATACCCTTGTGCCTGCTCACGCTTCTCTTGTTCGCTCCGCTCTTCTTGCAGACGGTGCGCGCGCAAGAAGCGGGAAGCATCGACTGGACCGACAGCCTTACGGACGTGCAAAGCGACACGCTTCCTCCACTTACCAAGAAGGAACTGCACCGCCAGAAGGTGGCCGCCCGCAACCTGCACTATAATATCATAGGCGGGCCCAGCTACACGCCCGACTTCGGCGTACTCTTAGGCGGCAGCGCCTTGATGACGTTCCGCATGAACCCAAGCGACACTACCCAGCAACGCTCGGTGCTGCCCTTTGCCATCGCCTTCATGTTCAAAGGCGGCGTGAACCTGTCGGTAAAGCCGCAACTCTTCTTCAAGGGCGACCGCTTCCGCATCTTCGGCAAGATGACCTACAAGACCACGTCGGACAACTTCTACGGCATAGGCTACCACGAGAACCGCGACTACGTGCGCAGCGACTCTACCAGCGAGTACCGTTTCAGCGGCATGCAACTCAACCCATGGTTTCTTTTCCGCTTGGGCGAAAGCAATATCTTCGCCGGCCCGCAGATTGACTTCAGCTACGACCACATGAAGAAGCCGGCGGAAGGATTGGTAGAAGAGGTGTCGTATAAGGCAGCCGGCGGCACGGCAAACGGTTACAAGAAGATAAGCATGGGCTTGGGCTTCTTGCTGACGTATGACAGCCGCGACGTGCCGGCCAACGCATACCAAGGGGTGTATGTAGATTTCAGAGGCGTGGCCTACAGCAAGATATTCGGCGGCGACTGCAACTACTACCGCTTGGAGTTGGACTACCGGCAATACGAACAGGTGGGCAACCGCAAGGTGATAGCTTGGACGGTACAGAGCCAAAACGTGTTCGGCAAGGTGCCGCTCACGCAATACGCGCTCACCGGCACGCCTTACGACCTGCGGGGCTACTACAACGGCCAGTACCGCGACAAGTCGTCGCACATCGCGGTAGTTGAGTACCGGCAGATGTTCAATACCGACAAGGAGACTACACTCAAACGGCTCGTCAGCCACTTGGGGTTCACGGCATGGGCGGGCTGCGGCTTCATGGGACCCACCATGACGAAGATTGAGGGCGTGCTTCCCAACTTCGGCGCCGGCCTGCGCATCGAGGTGCAGCCCCGCATGAACGTGCGGTTGGACGTAGGCCGCAACACCATCAACAAGCAGACGCTATTCTACTTCAACATGACAGAAGCGTTCTAAAGACAACTGATATAAGGAGCTGTTCAAAAGACACATCCCCTTCGGGGAGATTGCTTGAGCTGCGCTGCCGCTTATTCATTGTTTAACCACCCCTCCAAGCCTCCCCTTATAGGGGAGGCTTGGTCGGCCTTCGGCCTCCGAAGTGCCTTCCAATATGACAGAAGCGTTCTAAAGACAACTGATATAAAACAATAAACCCTGCGGCTATGCCGCAGGGTTTATTGTTTATGCCGAAGAAAGCTGTTGGTTTATTCAACCTCGGGCTTCTCGATGATGCTGCCATAACGGTGGTACTCGAATGCAATGCTCTGCTCCTTGATGTAATGGATCAGTTCAATGCGGCCACAAGCCAAAGGCTTGCCTTGGGCAATGTACTTGTCTTTCCCGGCGGCCTCTTCAAGCAGTTTCAAGGGAACGTTGGCGGTAATGACGCGCACGCGCTCGTAGGCGGTAATCTCTCCCAAGAACTCATCGAACTCTTGGTAACGGATGGTGGCGTCGGTCACGTTGGCCACTACAGCGGCTTGCGCCTTGCTGACGCTGATGGTGAGCGGCGTGCCCAGGAGCTTGGCCGCATACTCCACTTGGCTGACGGCCTCGGCGCTGTCGCCTTCGAAGACGCGCAGTA